>JBFHDT010000378.1:0-2558 GCA_041584575.1 Porticoccaceae bacterium | reverse complement strand
GCATATAGGCCGGGTTATAGTTTTTGCCCGGCTTCTTAATCTCTCTGCCGGCTGAATTAATGACGCCGTTTAGGCGTCTACAGATTAGCCTAAAGGGAAATTGGCTTGATACATTCTGGTTTGTAGCAGGCTTGCTAAAGACCTCATCCAGCTCTTGCATCATCATGGCATTGCCAACGCAAAGCTTGCCTTCGAAGCCGGGGGCTTTGGCTTGAACGCTTTCGTGCACTTCGTATATTTTGCCGCCTCTGTGCTTTTTGACTTCCGACAGGGAAATTCTGGCATTCGCCGTTAGGTGCTCGTGTAACTCATCGGTGCTGGGCTTGTTTTTCATGTCGAGCAGGGCGAAAGCAGGGCTGCTTTCCTGAAATTTATCCCAGCCGGTTTGGGAAGCGACAAACAAGGTAAGCCCCATACGCTGACCAAGTCCATAGAAAAATGCCCACTCTTCGACAACGTCAGAACCTGCCGGTGGTTCAACTACCGCCGGCGCATAGCTCGCGTAGGGTTCATCGAACCCCAAGCCGTAGCCATAGTGCTTGTTGCCTTCGCACAATTGCGTGGTTGCCGGAGTTTCAAGCGATAACTTGGGCGGTATCACGTAGTGAGCTAACTCGGCAGTAGCCGTCATGTGATAATCGAGTACCACCAGCAGTTCCAGATTTTGTAGGGCTTTGTAGGTTTTGTTTTGGTCAGGCCATGCCATCATCGGATTGCCGGCCAGACAGATCAGGACTTTTACCTGACCTTCGCCCTCGAGCAACATTTCGTCGGCCAGTGCTGCGGTGGGCATGCCACTTGCTGTTTTAGCCAAATTCCGAACGCGCATCTTTTCCGGGTAATCCCAGCCAAGATAGGGTGGGCGCGCCTGCGCTTTTGCATGGTAAGCGGGGGTAAGAACATTGGGCTTGGTAACCTTGTCGCCTTCTCTCGGCCAGTACCCGCATACCGACATCAAGCAATAGCCCAAATACTCACTCAAACTGCCATGTAGCGACATGTTTGGGCCGGTGCCTAAGGTGACCGCGCCACCACGGCCCTTGCGGCCAACGGCTGCAGCGTAAGTTCTTGCAGCTGCAGTCAGTTGATCCGAATCAATCTGCGCGCGCTGCGCTACATAGTCCGGCGTGAATGGCGCGACGCCTTCTTTGAGCGCTTGAAAACCCTCCACGTCTTCTTCAATAAAGGCCTGGTCGTGCAAGCCTTCACTGATAATGATGTTAATAAGGCCCGCGAGAATAGTGGGATCTTCACCCGGCTTCGCCTGCAGGTGAATATGAGCGCGTTTTGCGGTTTCTGTGACTCTAGGGTCTATCACAATGAGTTTGGTGCCGCGTTCTTCAGCCTCCTTTAGGCGCTGAGCCGGGTTATTACCCGGCGCGCCACTCGCTTTTGATATGACGGGATTTGCGCCAACAATAATCCAGCTGTCAGCGCTATTAAAATTCAGTTCGCCCGCACTCCAAAGTCCGTGGGCAGCCATGGCGATATGTTTGCCGGGCTGGTCGATGGTGCTGGACGTGAAATGCATGGGCGAGCCAATGCCCATCAAAAAGGAGACAGCTACCGAGGGCGCAACGGGGGTCGACACTTGGCCAGTGCCACCATAAAGGGCCACTGATCGAGGGCCGTGCTCTGCAACAATCGCTTTTATCTTATCGGCGATTTCATCCATTGCCGTTTCGCTTGGAATGTCTGCAAAGGCGCCACTTTCCGCCCGTTTCTTACAATGCAATAAGCGTTTGGGGTTGTTATGTTGCTCAGGCAGGGCGCGGCCTTTGGGGCAGGTGTAACCCTTGAAGTAGGGAGCGTTTTTGTCGCCCGTGACTTTCGTCAGTTTTCCGTCGTCAACATGGGCAATTATCTGGCAATAAGCCGGGCAAACTCGACATATGGCGGAATGCGTTTCAGTCAACGGTTTAGCCCCTTCTTTAAATAGACAGTGTACGTTTCGATGAAAGGACTATACATTCGGGCCTATGGACTGTCATTACCAATACCTAAAAGCGAACCTGGATTAAAAGATGAAGTGCGTAGCAGACTGGAACACTTACCTATGGTTCGCCAGAGCCCCGCATGAACGTGGAGCAACTATAGGGACATTTTTTAGATGATAGGGGATATATTTCTCGAGTGGATTGACAAGTATGGAGACTATGCACTCTTCATTGTACCTGTTATCGCGTTTCTGGAAGCCTGCGTCGGAATCGGTTTGTTTATATCTGGCGCTATTCTGTTAAGCGTGTGTACGGTGTTGTATTCGCAAAACGTCGCCTCCTTGTACCAGATAATTCCTCTGGCATTTATAGGAGCGGCAAGCTCTGACCATTTGGGCTATTTTCTGGGGCGCTGGCTAGGCCCGCAGTTTCATCACAGTCGTTTTGCAAAAAGACACGCAAGCAGTCTCGCCAAAACAGAGCAACTCATACTAAAACACGGAGAAATGTCGATCATTCTGGGTCGGCTGATTCCCGCGGTTCGCAGCGTGGTGCCACTGTTAACCGGCATTAGCGGCCTTTCACGGCTTAAATACAGTGTTTACGACCTGATCGCCTGTT
>JBFHDT010000377.1:0-2569 GCA_041584575.1 Porticoccaceae bacterium | reverse complement strand
GTGTTGATGCCCTCTGTCGCCGGCACGAAAGGCTTTAGCAAGGGCGTAAATTGCCCCGCTACCAGATGCCAGTAGCCGTTTCATAAAGTATTCGGGGGAGGTTTGTAAATATTGTCCTGAGCCCTCAACAGACAGACTGTCGAGGTGGGGGTCGCTGACCGTACGTTCACCCAGCACGGGCAAATCAACTTCAAGCACGCAACGCAAAGCGAAAAACTCTCGCACTTTCGCCAGCAGGCGCGCCCTTTTAATCAGTGTTTCGTTCGACGCTGTCGGGCGCCACTGAATCGTTGTGCCTCCATCATTCGGCACGATTAAGCAGCCCCTTAGTGATCATTTTCAACCCACTAATGCCCACAGTAAAAACCTATCCTGCTTAAAAATTTACAGCTTACTTTTTAGCGCGATTGAGGTATTCCCCTGTACGAGTATCGACACTGACAATTTCACCCTCATTCAAAAACAGCGGTACTTTAATGACAGCACCCGTACTCAGTGTCGCAGGTTTAGTACCACCCTGAGCCGTGTCGCCCTTGAGACCTGGGTCGGTTTGAGTAATCTCTAAATCGACATGATTAGCGGCTGCCACCGCCAGCGGTGAACCGTTGTACAGCGTCACGATGCAGGTGTCCTGCTCTCGCAACCACAGGGCTGTATCACCAACAGAGGCTTTATCGGCCTGATGCTGTTCGAAAGTCTCTGGCTCCATAAAATGCCAGTACTCGCCATCATTGTAGAGATACTGCATGTTTTGTTCGCTGACATCTGCCCCTTCGAGGCTTTCACCCGACTTAAAGGTGCGATCCCATACGCGACCCGTTTTCAAATTTTTCAAGCGTACACGGCTAAAGGCCTGCCCTTTGCCAGGTTTTACAAATTCATTTTCAACGATTGAACAAGGGTCGCCGTCGAGCATGACTTTAAGACCGGAGCGGAATTCATTGGTAGAATAGTTGGCCATTGTTACCTCTTTACGTTATTCAGGGACCATTTTGACGGCCGACATCATACCTCACACAAGCACCAATGCGCACCAGCCATCTTGGCAGGAAGAACTCGCCACAGCCATCCGCGATCCTGCTGAGTTATTAAAGCTACTCAACATTGACCCCACACAATTAGACAGCAGCGACGCCGCTCAACGAGTCTGGTCCATTCGTGCACCCCTGCCCTACGTACAGCGTATGCGTAAAGGCGACATCAACGACCCCTTGCTGAGACAGGTATTGCCCCTGGGGGCAGAAGCTCTATCAGCCCCCGGGTTTAGCAATGATCCTTTGGGCGAAGAAGACGCCAATCCCGTATCCGGTGTCGTTCACAAATATTTTGGCCGCGCTTTGTTAATCATCAGTCCAGCTTGCGCTATCCATTGTCGCTACTGTTTTCGACGTCATTTTCCCTACGAAGACAACACCCTCGGCAGGAGTGAATGGCAGACCGCATTGGATTACCTGGCAAACGACGAGAGTATTAGTGAAGTAATTTACAGTGGTGGCGATCCGCTCGCGGCCAACGATAATTTTTTACTGTGGATAACAGAGCAAATTGCAGCCATCCCCCATATTAAGCGCTTGCGTATTCACACCCGTCTACCTCTGGTAATACCTTCGCGTATCGACAACAATTGCCTGCATTGGCTTACAGCCACACGATTAAAGGTTGTCATGGTATGGCACATTAACCACCCCAATGAAATTGATCATGCTGTCGAGCAAACGGCTCTTAGCCTGAAGCGCAAGGGCATTGAATTACTCAATCAATCGGTTTTACTCAAACAGGTCAATGACTCAACACAGACATTGGCCAGGCTATCTGAAAAACTCTTTGAGGCTGGCATCATGCCCTATTACATTCATCGCCTTGACAAAGTGGCCGGTGCAGCACACTTCGATATCAGTGGTGAGAAAATCCAGCAACTGCAGCAGGAATTATTAGCTCTTTTACCCGGTTATTTAGTGCCACGATTTGTCTACGAACATGCGGGGGCGCGCGCCAAACTGCCCTTGTCTTTGAAAAAGGCAGGTACCGTCTAAACTCAAGACAAATACGATGCCTGGCCTGAAATACCGATCAATTAGCATATATTCGGGCATTCTGTGCTCAGTTTGCTACACAGCAAACAGAATATGAACCACTTGTGTTACAAGGGACATCCGTTGCCCCGTATAATGTCGCCGATAAAAGTAACAAAAATAGTCACTGCAATCGTGCAATTCTTTCCATCACACTGGAGCTAAAGAAGACCGGCTATGGCAAAAGAAGGAACGTTGAATATACTCATCGCTCACGATAACAGTGACGATGCCGGTCGTTTAAACAGCTTGCTTGAAAGTGCGTCTTATCAGATCGATGCCCAGGCGGTCAACTCCACCGAGGAGCTAGCACCACTATTGCGAAGCCGTCGCTGGGATTTGGCTATTGGCCAACTGCAAGCGACAAACCTGCCTGCCAAAAAACTGATGGCGGGCATTCGCAGCCAAAGTTTGGACATACCGGCAATCCTAATCAGTAGCAGCAATAACATCGTCGACGTGGTTGAAGGCATTCGTATGGGTGCCTCCTATGTCAT
>JBFHDT010000376.1:0-2576 GCA_041584575.1 Porticoccaceae bacterium | reverse complement strand
CCCTCGAAGAAAGGCTCTAGATTACTTCCCGATAAACGGACAATGCCGACCCCACCGCGTCCGGGTGGGGTAATAAGTGCTGCAATAACATCGTTACTATTAACAAGCATGTGCAAGGGGCCCAAGCACGAGTGACGCAGTAAATACTACTCGCGTATTATTTTTCGCGTAATAGTCCACTGCTGAGCAATCGACAATATGCTGTTGACCGTCCAGTAAAGTACCAAACCGGCAGGGAAAAACATGAAGAAGAAACTAAAGGCTACAGGCATTAAGCGCATCACTTTAGCTTGCATAGGGTCAGGCGGTGCAGGCTGTAACGTTTGCAATATATACATGCTGATGCCGTTAAGGACTGGCAATACATAGTAGGGGTCTTTTTGCGATAGATCCGTCAACCAGAAAATAAAGGGCGCATGCCGTAACTCGACACTTTCATTGAGCACCCAATACAGGGCAATAAATACGGGCATTTGAACCAACATGGGTAAACAACCACCCATGGGGTTGACCTTTTCTTTCTTATAAAAGGCCATCATTTCCTGCGACATTTTCTGTCGATCATCCCCGTAGAGCTCTTTCAAACGCGCCATTTCGGGCTGCAGCTTGCGCATTCTAGCCATAGATCTATAGCTAGCCGCTGACAGCGGGAAGAACAACAGTTTAACCACAAAGGTTAGGAAAATAATCGACCAGCCCCAATTGCCCAACAAGCCGTGGAACATGGTTAAGCCATAAAACAGGGGTTTAGCGATCCACCACAACCAACCATAATCAATGGTCAAGTCGAGGTAGGGAGAGATTTCTGCCATGCGATACTGATCTTTGGGGCCAACATAAAATGCAGCCCGCAACTCACCACTATCACCCGCTGCTATATCAACGGCAGCACTGGTAAAACCCATGGTGTAGAGGTCTTTACTACCCAACTTGCGCAGTTGGTAGCTATTATTCACACTCTGATCAGGTACCCAGGCACTGATAAAGTAGTGCTGAACCATAGCTACCCAGCCACCTAATTTTTCAGCTTTGAAAACACCTTCATTCATATCCGAGAAGTCAAACTTCTTATATTTATCTTCATCGGTAGTAAGTGCAGCACCCAAATAGGCATTCGGTGCCATAGTATTATTGATATTGGGGTTATGGGAATCGCGCTGAATTTGGCCAAATAAGTGAGCCTGCCACACCTCACTGCTGTGATTTTCTACGAGATAAACGACATCAACTAAATAATCATCCCGTTTAAAGATAAAGCGCTTGGTAAGCGTTGCGTCATTTTCTTTAAGGTGTAGGTCAACGACGATTTGAGTATCGCCATCCAGCAGCTCGTAGTGGGCTTTGGCAACAGAAAAACGTGGTCGACCGGCCGCAGTGTCAGTACCATTTCGACCAATCAGTCCACTTTGCGCAATATACGTTTGGCTTTGGGTGCGGTTAAGTAAGACAAATGGATCTGCGCCCGGCTCCTGTGAAACAAGGTGTTGAGGTAGGGCTACACGAACGATATCTCCCCCAAGAGTATCAATCGTTACTTCCAACACGTCGCTTGTAACGGTGACTAAGCGTGCATTATCAGCATCAGCTCTATCTTTGATTTGAACCTGATCGACACGCTGCTCCAATTCAGGGATATCCGAGCTGCCGCTCTGTTGAATTTCAGTTGCTAAAACGCCCTCTTCAGGTAGAGGAGGAATTAATACAGACTCGTTATTGGTTTCAGTAATGAGCGGAGCGTGGGCTTCCTGAAATTCATTCCAACGGATAAATAGTAGTCCAAACACGACGACTATCGCTGCGATCAAGGCACTGCGTTGCCAATCCATTACTAATTAGGCTCCGGGTTTTGTCGGGAAGGTTTGTTTGAACACCTGCCAGGAACGGGATCAAGCCCGCCCGAGTGGAAAGGCTGACATTTACAAATTCTTTTAATAGAAAGCAGGCTGCCACACAGGCAGCCGTGCTCTTGCAAGGCTTGTATTGTATATTCTGAGCAAGAGGGATAAAAACGACAATTGCTACCCAACAAAGGACTTACCAGATATTGGTAAAGCTTGACAAGAAAGACCATCGATTTTTCAATCATGCCTTCTTTACCTTACTTATTTGATGGGATAGGTTCCGCCAGGACTTTAACAATAACTTATGTTGCTCCGCTGGCTCGAGCTTATCCAACCCCCTGCGCGCCAAAAAAATAATGTCAAGGGTCTCAAGAGACTGCTGATTAAGACGGAAGCTATCCCGCACCACCCGCTTTATACGGTTTCGCTTAACTGCCAAGCGGACGTTCTTCTTCGCGACTATCAAACCCAGACGAGCTTCTTTTAAGTCATTTGGTCGAGCTAGCATAAGCAAGTTTCGATGGGAAACTCTATAAGGAGAATCATCGAATACTGCTTTGTAGGCCGCCTTAGTTAGTAGGCGCTTACTCCTGCCAAAACCCATGCTAGGCGTGGCAGTCACCTAACGACCCAGGTCTCAGGCAGCTAGGCGCTTACGACCACGAGCACGACGACGGTTGATCAAGGCGCGGCCGTTTTTAGTTGCCATACGCGAACGAAAACCATGAGTTCTTT
>JBFHDT010000375.1:0-2597 GCA_041584575.1 Porticoccaceae bacterium | reverse complement strand
TTACTTGAGATACTTAAGCGACTTGATGCACTAGAAAAGCGCGGTCGATAAGCAATCTTGTCAAAAACGCACCGTAATGGCGCGCTCTAGTAGGGCTTTCAGTAAAGCGAGGGGGTGTTTTTTAACCCCTTGTTATATATGAATTTAATCCTTGTATAGCCGTTTTCTATTGTTTTTTTACTAAAGTGGCACGATAGGTGCTTATTCACGATCAGAAGTATTCACTTGCATGCTTCTTAATTCATTCTTGAATAAGTTGGGGAAAATTATGTTGTTGAAAAAAGCAAATTTGGTGCGAATGGGTGTTGCGGCTGCAACTTTGACAGGTGCGGTCACTGTTGCGACTCCAGCAATGGCTGAAGTTTCTGCGTCTGTTGCTGTGGCCAATATGTATTTGTGGCGTGGTATTGATCTAGGTGACGGCAGTGCCGCTGTTTCAGGCGACCTGGTTTATAGCAATTCAGGTGCCTATGGTGGTATTTGGGTCAGCAGTGGTGATGACAGCCTGGGTAATGAATACGATTACTTCGTGGGTTACGGTGGCGAGGCGGGTGATTTTTCTTATGACCTGAGTCTGTGGAATTATAATTATTCTGATGCTGACTGGAACGGTAACTTTAATACCTCGAACGACTCAACGGGTGATCTGAGTGAGGTTATACTGACCCTCGGTTACGGCGCTTTCAGCTTTTCCTACTATGACAACGTCGCCGGTGGTTCAGGCTATGAGTATTTCACGCTGAGCGGAACCTATGAAAAGTTCAGTGCAACTGTGGGTTACCATGATTTTAATGCCGACCCAGGTGGTAATGATGATATGACCCACTTGAACATTTCTTATGCCTTCAATGACAATGTTACATTCACTGCGAGCAAGGTGATTGATCAGGATTGTGATAAAAATGATGCCGTGTGTGGCGCGATTGATGAAGATTTGAACTTTGTTGTTTCATACTCCTTGCCTATTGAAATGTAAGTAGTCGCAAACATATTGTTAAAAAAACACCGGCCTTTGTGTCGGTGTTTTTTTTGGCTTATTTTTTCAAGTGGCGTTAAAGCCCCTTAGGTTCCGCTAGTTGCTGCTTTAAGAAGGTCGTCGAGCATTCTCTCCAGATGATCGAGGGTGTTGCAGGTTTTGGCCATGTGGCAATAGGGCTTGTATTTGTACATTACAGAATCGCCTGCATTCCAGAAGGTCGCCGGCTCGGGGTTGAGCCAGATAACCCGTTTGGCGCGTAGATGCAGGGTTTGCATGACTTCGGTACGCGGGGCGAGGAGGTTATTGCGGGCATCGCCGAGGATTAATACCGTCGTCTTGTTGTCGATACCATCCATGCACTGATCCTCGAGATCGAGCAGAGTAGTGCCGTAGTCAGAGCCGCCCGTGCCGTGGTCGGCCATAATCTTGTCAATCGCCTGTTCAACGGGGTACTTCTCAAAGATATCTTTGACCGGGATTAAATTGCCGGTAAAGACATAGCTGTCGATGCGTTGCATGACATCGTTAAGGCTGTGTAAAAATAATAGTAGAAAGCGGGCGTAGGCCTGTACCGAGCCACTAATGTCACACATCACTAGCAGTCGTGGCTTGTCTATGTACTTGGTTTTCCAGTAGGTTTCAAACATCACTCCGTCGTAGGCGATATTGCGACGCAGTGTTTTTCGAAAGTCGAGCTGCCCACGTTTGTCCTGTTTTTTCTTTTTAGAATACTGGGAGCTCAGGCGCTTGGCCATTTTTCGCACCAGATCGTGCATGACATGAAAATCGCGCTGCTCGATATTCGATAGCTTGCTGCTTTTTAGATGGTCTTCACGCAGGTTGCGAGTGGCATTGCGCCCGTACATTGATAGCTGTTGTTCGACGAAGTCTTTGACGCTTTCGCTGAGATATTCTTTGGCATTTCTAAGCTCTCCCGCCTGGGCGATACTGGAGGGACAGTCGCCCTTGCCCATCGCGGCAATATCATTTTGCAGGTCTCGCAAGCCCATTTTCTGCATGATTTTTTGTGCATAGAGGCTTTTTTGGGTGAAAAACCAGATATCGGTGAGACCAACTTCTCGAGCCGCTTTTTTCATCTCGGTGGCGAGGCTGGCGGTGTCACCCTCCAGCAACATTTTAGCGAGCTCTGATTGCGCCTGTGGTGTCTCGTTTTGCTCGCTCTTCGCCTCTTGCTGTTCGTTTATTTCATCACCACCCGTAGCGGTGTTGTCGCTGTGGGGGGCATTGGCCGCACTGAAAGTGTCAAAGCTGAAGAACTGCTCAAAACACTCCGCTACCAAGTCTTGTTCGGTCTCCGATTTTGCCAGGCTAACCTGAAAGGCATTTTTCAGAATATTGCGATCGGTATAGCCGACGAGGGCAACAGTGCGGCTGGTTTCAATAGTGTCCGATGGCGATACATTGATGCCCGCCGCACGGATTACCTTGTAAAAGTCCTCGAGGGTTTGCTGCATGTTGGTTCCTCGTCAATCGCCGCTGCATATTGTGGGGCAGCGGTGATTGACTATAGCTTAGCGCCCTGCGCGCTTGTGAGCCTTGTTAATAAAAGTGCGCAAGTGATCGCCCATGGCATCGATGTCTGTTTCAAATTTTAGCA
>JBFHDT010000374.1:0-2600 GCA_041584575.1 Porticoccaceae bacterium | reverse complement strand
TGGGCGCTGTAGGCGATAAAACTGAGCATTTGTTTGAGCCGACAAGCACTGTGAATATAGGCGTCGATGGAGTAACCGCCACGGCGCAGGGAGAATAGCGCCTCGAAGTCAGCAATCAGCCGTGGCTGTAGGCCAATTTGTGCAAAGGGTTCGTTGCCAATGCGCTGGCTATACTCGCGGGCTAGTGTGCCGCTATAGTGGGCCCAATAAATAGTCCAGGGTTGTTTGTCGTCGGCACGATAGCTGTGAGCTAACCCTTCGGGCAGAGAAATAATGTCCCCGGCTTTAATTGGCCACTCATGCTTACCGGCTTTGAGACGTCCCTGGCCTTCAGTACAATAAATTAACAGGTAGTTGGCGTTTTGCTGCCGGCGCATGCGGTGGTGACGGGCCTGGGGATAGAAACCTGTGGCCAGTGGGTAAAGGTCTTCACAAAGTGGGTCGGCGGCCATTGCATCAACTAAAAACTTAGGTGATAAAAGGCGAATACCTTTAGGTGGCAAGGGCCAGTCTGAGGTGATGTCTGTTTTTTTCATAATAAAAACATCAACATAATAAAGAGGTGTCTTATTTACTTGATGAGATTGTAAGGCAATATAGTCCATCATCTGGGCAATATAGTGAATTTTTATTGTTATCTGTTTATGCTTATATATGCATCAGCTTGTACCCCTATATTGACATAGACCGCGCTTGGCACCTTTGCTAGGCGGCACGACTAACTGAGGTTGACCATGGCATTTCCAAAAACTGTACCCTTATTCATCGAAGGCGAGTGGATTCAAAGCGAAAGCACTCAGCGCACTCAGGTGCTCAACCCGGCCACGCAAGAGCTGCTGACCGAGGTGCCTGCCGCGACTGACGCAGAAATGGAGCGTGCCATTGCCTCTGCCAAGAGTGCTTTTCAAACCTGGAAAGAAGTCCCGACTCCCCAGCGTGCGCGCATTATGCTCAATTATCAGCACCTGCTGAAAAAGCATCACGACGAAATTGCCGAAATCATCAGTCAGGAGCTTGGTAAAACATTTGAAGATGCTAAGGGCGATGTGTGGCGCGGTATTGAAGTGGTCGAGCATGCGGCCAATGTTGCCAGTTTGATGATGGGTGAAACGGTTGAGAATGTGGCTGGTAGCATCGACACCTACTCCTTTGTGCAGCCCATCGGCGTGTGTATGGGTATTACACCCTTTAACTTCCCGGCGATGATTCCCCTGTGGATGTTCCCGCTGGCCATCGCCTGCGGTAATACCTTCATCCTTAAGCCTTCTGAACGCGACCCGCTGACACCGACCCGTTTGGTGGAGCTGTTTGAAGAAGCGGGGGCGCCCAAAGGCGTACTGCAGGTTATTCACGGTGGCGCTCATCAGGTGGATTACTTGCTGGAGCATCAAGATATTTGTGCGGGCTCTTTTGTTGGTTCCGTACCCGTGGGCAAGCATATTTACCAAAAAGGCACCGCTAACCTCAAGCGCATGCAGTGCATGACCGGCGCTAATAATCATATGGTTGTGATGCCCGACGCCAACAAAAGTCAGGTGGTAAATAACATTATTGGTTCTGCCTTTGGTGCGGCAGGGCAGCGCTGTATGGCGATTCCCAATGTGATTTTGGTCGGTGCTGCGAAGGAGTGGGCCGCCGATATTGCTGCCGCTGCGGAGAAAATTCGTCCGGGCGTTTGGTCCGACAAAGGCGCTGCCTATGGCCCTCAAACCAATACCGCTGCGAAAGAGAAAATCACCGCGGCTATCGCTAAGGCCAAAGACGAGGGCGCGACTTGCTTGCTCGATGGTTCTGATTGCGTCGTTGAAGGTTACCCCGATGGTAACTGGATTGGTCCGACCATTTTTACCGATGTCAGCCGCGATATGAGCGTGTACAAAGACGAGGTCTTTGGCCCCGTCTTGTGCCTGCTGACCGTCGACACCCTCGATGAGGCGATTGCCGCGATTAATGAAGATTTCCGTGGTAATGGCACGTCCATCTTCACGGCCTCTGGTGGCGCGGCGCGTAAATACCAGCATGAAATTTTAGTCGGCCAGGTGGGCATTAATGTTCCCATTCCTGTGCCCCTGCCGTTCTTCTCCTTCACCGGTTGGAGGGGCTCTTTCCACGGTGATCTGCACGCTTACGGTAAGCAGGCGGTGCGCTTCTATACTGAAACGAAAACCATCACGGCTCGCTGGTTTGATGACGAAGTGGCCGGTGGGCCGAATATGTCCATTAATTTAAAATAAAGTGCTGGGAATAATGGAAGGTGTTTTTTGATTGCCGTGACGAGAGTTAGTAATGAATTTTAATCTCAGCGAGGAACAACGCGCCTTTCAGGATGCGGCTCGCGCCTTTGCCGAGGGCGAAATGGCCCCCCATGCCGAGCAGTGGGACGAGGAAAAAATTTTCCCCCGCGAGACTATTGCGGCGGCGGGTGCTATGGGCTTTTGCGGTATGTATAGCCCTGAGGCTCAGGGCGGCATGGGTATGTCCCGTCTTGATGCCACTATTGTGCTCGAAGAGTTGGCGGCGGCCTGTTCTTCCACCGCTGCCTTTATCTCCATCCATAATATGGCCACCTGGATGGCTTGTACCTGGGGTACAGAGGCTGT
>JBFHDT010000373.1:0-2605 GCA_041584575.1 Porticoccaceae bacterium | reverse complement strand
TGTTGCCCGCGAGCGTTGACATTATTTTATGTGTTTTCGGTTTCCATAGTTTTCAGGGCTTTAATCAAATTTTGCCTCTGGGTGGTAAGTTGCTATTGGTTGAGCCCGGCCCCGACCATTTACAAGAGCTGCGGCAGGCCACTTATGCTCAGCTCAATAAAACAGCGCTGAGTAAGTTGGATGAAGCGTATGCCAAGGGTTTTAGGCAGGTGGATGAGCAAGTGCTGCGCTTCAATACGCCCCCGCTGGCGAGTGAAACTTTAAAAGACTTATTGCTGATGACACCGCATTTTTTCAGGGCTACCCAGCAGGGGCGAGAGGCCGCGGCGAAGCTCGACAATGTCAGTTTAACGGTGGATGTTGTTTTGAGAAGCCTTGAAAAAATAGCAGACTACGATACCGAGGCTGGGCAATCTTCTTCCGTTGGATGAGTGCTTTTTTGGTGCCATACTCTGGTTTCATTAAGGCTTCCGCCGGGTGCTATCGTCAGCCTTATATGCTCAGCCCGTTATGATTATCCCTTTATTATTAGTAATAAATTCTGGGCATGTTCCGCTGCCTTTCTGCCTAACGGTGTTAGGTACCCTCCATCGGCTTGTGTGATTAGGTCTTTGTCAAATAAGCGTTGTGCTGCTTCAATAACAGTAGACTCGGCGGAGGAGTGAATTTTGAGGCCTTCCTGCGTGGTTTTAAGGTTGTAGCGGGCAAGAATATTGATCTCGTCACTAATCTGCGTGTTGTAAGGCATGGCTTGTCCTCTAATTATTGTGAGTTCAGTGTACGTTAAACAATAGAGCTAAAGTAAGTGCCTGAGTTTAAAGGGGCTAATGACGAGATGCTGTGCAGGTTTCCTATCTGCATGCGTTGCAAGGTGGGGCTTCTGTGCTACGGTTGACTTGAAATCATCAGATATCATAATGAAAAGATATGTTGGCAATAATGGGTTTTATTTTCTTTATCGATAGTAATATTTACATTAGCGAATAGGAAATTCTTTGCAGGGAGCTGTTTGGTGTAAATAAATCTAATCATTATTGTCTTTTTTTGTTATTAAGAAAAGGAATGTATTCATTGTGAGTTTTGACGCTATGACAGACCAGGCCGTAGCCGCCGAAATTGGCCAGCGTATCGATCAGCTGCGTCTTGAGCGAAATATGACCCAGCAACAAATCGCTGACGCGGTGGGTTTGTCACGGGTAAGTTACGCCAAGTTGGTTGCCGGGCAAGCTAAGTTCACCAACGTGATTGCGGTGCTACGTGCCCTTGACCAGCTGGCTTTAGTAGAAAACTTTGTGCCCCAGACCGTGTTTAGCCCTTTAGAGCAACTGAAGATGAAAGGTAAGCAACGCCAGCGCGCGAGCGGTAGCCGTGGTGGGGCTTCGAGAGCGACCACCGATACCTCTGATACCTCTGATAAAAGTGAAACCCTGGATTGGTGATGGAAAACCTGGCCGAAGTTCGTCTCTGGGGTAAGCAGCTTGGTGCGCTGGCCTATGACCCTACAACGGGCGTCAGCACCTTCGAATACTCGCGCCAGTGGCGTGACTTCGGGGTTGAAATTGCACCGTTGCACATGCCCATCGCCGCCACCAAATATAGCTTTCCGGGCCTAAACCCTGCGACTTACCGAGGTTTACCGGCGATATTTGCCGACACCTTACCTGACGATTTCGGCAACGCGGTCATCAACGCCTGGCTAGCGCGCACGGGCCGCGATGCCAACGCTTTTACTCCTGTCGAGCGGCTGCTCTATACCGGCAGTCGGGGTATGGGTGCCCTGGAGTTTTCACCTGCTATTGAGCGAGGGCAAACGAGTAGCAAACAGGGTGCTGAGCTGGCGCTGGACTCGCTGGTGGCCATGGCGCAAGCCGTGCTCGATGAGCGGCTTGTCTTGCAACAGCCTGTAAATCATGGGTCTGAGACCGAGTCCGATGAGGCGATGCAGGCTATTTTGCAGGTGGGTACTTCGGCTGGGGGTGCGCGGGCAAAAGCTCTGGTGGCCGTCAATGCCGATCGCACGCAGATTCGCTCCGGCCAGGTTGATGCGCCCGAGGGCTTTGAGCACTATCTGCTGAAGTTTGACGGTGTAGAAGAGCATAAAACCGATAGTGAGAGCTTTGGTGATCCTCGCGGTTTTGGTCGCATGGAGTACGCCTATTACCTGATGGCGAAGGAGGCTGGGATTAATCTGTCGCCCTCCGAGTTATTGCTGGAGGGTGGCCGGGCCCACTTTATGACCCGTCGTTTTGATCGGGTGGGCAATCGTAAATTGCACTATGCATCTTTGTGCGCGATGGATCATGCCGATTATAAAAAGCCCGGAACTTACAGTTACGAGCAGCTATTCGCTGTGGCTCGCCAGTTAAAACTGCCACGGGCTGATGCCATCGAAATTTTCCGCCGCATGGTGTTTAACGTCATAGCGCGCAATCACGATGACCACACTAAGAACTTTGGTTTTTTACTCGACGGGCCTGCCCTTAAAGAGAGTCGTGGGCAGCAGTGGCGCCTGTCACCGGCCTTTGATGTTGCCTATAGTTATAAACCGGGTTCACCCTGGGTCGATTCTCACCAGCTTTCGCTGAATGGCAAAAGGGATAATTTC
>JBFHDT010000372.1:0-2611 GCA_041584575.1 Porticoccaceae bacterium | reverse complement strand
GTGCTTGCCTTGATTGATGCGGCGGGAGCCGAAGTGTCCAGCGTTCTGGTTGGGCTGGATAGAAAAGAACGACGCGATGGTGGCCTCTCAGCAATACAGGCGCTACAAGAGGAATTCTCTCTGGATGTGAAGAGCATCATAGATATCAGTCATATTATGACCTACGTTGGCGAGCAATCGGCTGGTGGGGCAACACTGGAGGCGGTAACAAGCTATCAACAACAATATGGCGTTTAAGCAATGAGCTTCGAGAAAAATTGATGGAAGGTTTTAAAAAAGTTTGTTTGATTTTGCTGCTACTGAGCTGGGCCACTGCTAGTCATGGTGCTGGCGGCGCAAGGCTTTTTCGTTATATCAATGGTGAGGGTGTTGTTGTTATTGATGATAAAATTCCACCAGCTTATGTTGCTCAAGGCTACGATATTCTCAGCTCAACGGGGCAGTTGCTAGATACAGTTGAACCTTCGGTTCCGCAGAATGCCGTCGAGAAGGCTTTGCGTAAAAAAGTATTGGCCGCTCGAGAAAAGGAAGATCGTTTTATTCTGATAAGTTACAGCTCGGTCGCTGAAATTCAGGCCGCGATGGCGCGTAAATTGGGTCAACTCGACAGAGAAATCAAAGGTATAAATACTAATATCAAAGGCAGTAAAAAGCGGATTGCTTTCGAGCAGCAGCGCGCTGCAAATTATCAGCGAGGTGGTCGGGCGGTGCCTAAAAATGTCACCGAGACTTTGTTTGAGCTAGAACTCGAGGTGAAAAAATCCGAAAGTTTATTAGAGCTCAAGCAAGAGGAATACGAGAAAATGGAGGAGCGCTATTTGGGTTATATAGAGCGTTACCGCCAGCTCAAAGCTCAAACAGCAGCCGTGCCTGGAAATTAGGTGGGGCGCAGGTAGATAGCGTCTTCAAGGGCGAGCCATTGTTCCTGCCATTGGTGGGTGGGCAGGCTGGTGAAATTGCTGCGCACATACTGTCGTATTTTCCCCTCCGCTATTACCAGTAGGAGTTCGGCGACGGCAGAAGCTAGCAAGTGTGTTCGACAGTTTTCTCGAAGCTCTCCCTCCCGTAAAACCTGCTTGATTTGGGCTTCAATGCGTGTAAATAACTGATTGACTCTTGTATGCAGGCGCTCGGTTTCACCGGTCAAGGCATCACCGCTAAGGATTCGAGATAGTCCCGGGTTTTTTTCTGAAAAGCTTATTAGCAGCGTGATGATGATGCGACAGCGCTCTTGTGTGTCGCGTGCATCCTTAACAATGGTATTAATGCGGCTAAAAAGAGTGTCCTCAATAAAATCAATTAGTCCCTCATACATCCGTGCTTTGCTCGGAAAGTGCCGGTACAAAGCTGCTTCTGAAACACCGACTTTTTTTGCTAATGCGGCAGTGGTGATTTTTTTGTGGGGCGATTCTTCCAACATCTCAGCTAATGCCTGGAGGATGGTATCGCGGCGCGAAGGGCTAGATTTTGGCGAAGATGGGGAGTCTGTCATTATGTGGCTAAGGTCTCATGAGCATTGGAAATAAAAAGGTAAGAGCAGCGAGAATGGCTAGTTGGCTTGATTGGTGATTAATGTACCAACACCTTCGTCGGTAAATATTTCCAGTAGAACCGCGTGGCTGACGCGGCCATCAATAATATGGGCGCTGCGAACACTGGCTTTGACGGCATCGAGTGCGCAGCGAATCTTCGGAAGCATACCGCCGCTGATGGTGCCGTCGGCAATTAACTCATCAACTTGCCCGGTGGTTAACCCAGTAAGCACGGTGCCGTCGCGATCTAGTAAGCCAGCGATGTTGGTGAGTAGTAAGAGCTTTTCAGCTTGCAGGACTTCGGCGAGTTTTCCCGCCACCAGGTCGGCGTTGATGTTGTAGGAATTACCCTCGTCATCAACGCCAATGGGGGCGATAACGGGAATAAAATCACTGCTGGTTAACATGTCGATAACCCCTGTGTTGATGTGTTCAACTTCGCCGACCTGGCCAATATCGATAATTTCAGGCACTTCCATTTCAGGGTCCTTTCGAGTTACAACCATTTTACGGGCGGTAATTAATTGCCCGTCTTTACCGGTAATGCCAATCGCTTTGCCACCGGCATGGTTGATCAGGCTGACGATTTCTTTATTAACCGCACCGCCCAGTACCATTTCAACAACATCCATGGTTTTACTGTCGGTGACCCGCATGCCGTCGACGAAATGGGAGTCGATCTTGAGTTTGTCGAGGAGTTCGCCAATTTGCGGTCCACCGCCGTGGACGATAACGGGATTAATGCCGACGAGTTTCATCAGCACAATGTCCCGGGCAAAGCTTTGCTTCAACTGTTCATCAATCATGGCGTTGCCGCCGAATTTAATAACCAGAGTGCGGCCGGTAAATTTCTGAATATAGGGTAGTGCTTTGGTCAGAATATTCGCTGTTTGCAGTGCATTGTCACGAGATAGAGACATGGTCGTAGAGAACTCCCGAGCCCTTTTTGTGGAAAGGGCTGTTGGTTAAAAGGGCAATTTTGTATCGGGTAATAATGGAATTAATTTCTGTTTTAGTTGGTGCTGTAATCGCGACAGAGACTGTTGATCGTCTGCTTCAAAGCGCAGCGTCAAGTGAGC
>JBFHDT010000371.1:0-2623 GCA_041584575.1 Porticoccaceae bacterium | reverse complement strand
GGATTGTCGCATGCCTATGGTGCTTGAAGCCCTGCGCGAGGTGCTAAAGCCGAAGGGTATTATCAGCAAAAATATCGGTACGTTTCGTGTCGCTGAACAATTGCCCGAGGAGCAAAGCGTGCTCTTTGGCGAAGTGCCCGAACAGGTTGAGTTGGTTGAGAACGGCTGTCGTTTTGTCGCGCCGCTGGTCGATGGTCAAAAGACCGGCTGGTTTTACGACCATCGGGAAAACCGCGCTTTTATGCAGCGTTTTTGTGCCGCTAAACGTGTCCTCGACGTATTCAGCTATGCGGGTGGTTGGGGTGTGCAGGCCGCAGCAGCAGGCGCATCTTCGGTGGTGTGTGTCGACTCCTCGTCAACGGCGCTGGATTTGGTGCAACACAATGCTGGACTGAATGATGTGGGCGACAAGGTCGGTAGCTTGCAGGGCAAAGCAGCCGAAGTCATGAAGGCCTTGCAAAAAGAGCAGCGCCGTTTTGACATTATTGTGCTCGACCCACCAGCGTTTATTAAGCGCAAGAAAGATCAGAAGTCGGGTGAAAAGGCCTATCATCAAATTAATGAGTTGGCGCTGAGGTTACTAGCACCGGGAGGCCTGCTAATATCGGCATCGTGTTCTATGCATTTGCCGACAGACGGCTTACAAAAAATTATCCGTAGTGCCGGTGGTACACGCAGTCGCCGTCTACAAATACTTGCGTCATTGGGACAGGGGCCAGATCACCCTGTTCACCCCTCCATTGCAGAAACGTCTTATTTAAAGGCCATTTTTGCACGGGATTTGGGCTGATTTGCCTTTGATTCAATAAATTCAGCTGCTTATTATTACGTATGTGCCTCGTTACCCTAGCCTTTCAGTACCATCCGCGCTATCCACTAATTGTGGTGGCTAACCGGGATGAGTTTTATGACCGCCCAACACAGCCTGCCGACTTTTGGTCTGATAGCCCGAGTATTCTCGCCGGGCGTGATCTCGACGCTGGTGGCACTTGGTTTGGCGTCGACCGCAAGGGTAACTGGGCGACCGTGACCAATACCCGCGGCGGTGGTTATTATGCGGATAAATCCCGAGGTGGACTGCCAACAGGCTTTTTGCTGAACGAGGGTGCCAGCGAGGATTACTTTAAAGGGGTGCTGGAGGAGGGCGAGCTGTACAGCGGGTTTAACCTGCTCGCCGGTTCAGCCGATGAGTTGCTGTTTTGCACCAATGCTCGGGGCGGTGTTCAGCATTTGAATCCAGGCATGTTTACCTTGAGCAATGATTCCTTAGATACGCCCTGGCCGAAGTCAGAACTCGCACGGGCACGGCTCGGTCATGCGATTGAGAGTGAGGAGCTAGATAGTGAGGCTTTACTGTCGGTGCTGGGCTCTCGAGAAACGTTTCCCGATCATCTCTTGCCCGATACGGGTTTGGGTATTGAAATGGAGCGCAGCTTATCATCGCCGTTCATTGTTGGCCCCAGCTATGGCACGCGTTGTACCACGGTTTTACTGATCGATAATAAAGGCAATGTCGAGTTTGCCGAGCAAAATTTTGTCCAGGGCAAAAAGCTCGGTGAGCTCCGCCACTATCAGTTTAGTGTCGATTAACGGGCTTTCTCAGCGCGGTTTAATATTCTTATAAAAGCTTGGGACTGCTACCAGGCCGTATGAAACGGGCAATTCCCGGTTGTTGGCTGAGCGATTTATTCAAATAGCTTTCTATAGCAAAGGTGTCGGTTAGCAAGCTAGCTTGTTCGACGAATTTTCGCATATCGCTCAGTTTCAGCTGACGCAATATTGCTTTGACGCGCAGTAAGTTAGCTGCGCTCATCGAGAGAAACTCATAACCCATTCCCACCAGCAAGATGGCGCCAAGGGGATCGCCCGCTAATTCGCCGCAAACACTGACCGGGCAGTTGTGTTTTTTTGCATCGTCGATAATGATGCGCAGGGCTTTCAGAAGACTGGGATGAAAACTGTGGTAGAGCTCCGCGACTCGGGGGTTATTGCGGTCAACGGCCAGTAGATACTGAGTGAGGTCGTTGGTGCCGACGGATATAAAGTCGACGCGCTTGGCGATTTCGCCAATTTGATACACCGCCGCCGGTACTTCGATCATCGCGCCAATGGCGGGCATGTCAAAGCGATAGCCCTCTTCAGCAGTGAGTTCGTGATAGACGCGTTTGATGAGTACCAAGGCGCTATCGAGTTCCTCAGTATTGGAAATCATCGGCAATAAAATGCGCAGATTATTGAGATCAATACTGGCGCGCATCATGGCGCGCAGTTGAACCAGAAAAATTTCTGGGTGGTCAAGTGTTACCCGTACGCCGCGCCAGCCAAGAAAAGGGTTTTCCTCTTCAATGGGGAAATAGGGCAGAGCTTTGTCACCGCCGATATCCAGGGTGCGCATGGTGACCGGGCGGGGGCTAAACATTTCCAACTGCTCGCGATAGATCTGGCGTTGTTCCTCTTCGGAGGGGAAGCGTTCACGCATAAAGAAGGGGATTTCGGTGCGGTACAGGCCAACACCTTCAGCGCCTCGGTCGAGTGAGAGCATGGAGTCGATGCGTAGCCCGGTATTGACCCACAGTGAGATATGCTGCCCGTCGAGGGTGACACTGGGTTCATCCTTCGTTGC
>JBFHDT010000370.1:0-2663 GCA_041584575.1 Porticoccaceae bacterium | reverse complement strand
CTTTGAGGGTGAGTTGCTTGACCAGGTTGTCGAGGTGATTACCGATGACCATGAGCGCTGGATCGATACCATGTTACTGGAAGAACATGGTATGACCCTACAAGATCACCACCCTGGTAAAGCGGGTTTAGCCACCTTCGTCGCGTTCTCCCTGGTCGGGCTGATTCCCCTACTCCCCTATCTCCTCAACTGGGTAAGCCCCGGCGCTGTGGTGAATACTTTTTTCTGGAGCTCGGCTTTAACGGGGGCAGCTTTTCTTTGGGTGGGCGCGGTAAAAGCGCGCTTTGTTAATCAGTCTCGACTCATTGGCGCTGTTGAGACTATCGGTATCGGTGGTATTGCTGCTGTATTGGCCTATGGTGCGGGTGTGCTGTTGAAGGGCTTGGTCGAATAGTACAGATTACGGTTATATTGGGTACGGTGCCCATAATTCTCTATTGGCGTAATTTAAATAAAATCATCATTGATAATAGTCCGCATGGCAGTAAGCACTATCTCATGCTCGGGAAACTGTCCTCCCACGGGATTGCTCACCTCAAGGAAAAATGTTTCGTCACTCTCTTGAATGCTATCTGCGATTATTTCGACACCAATAAGAGCACTTGTTTTACCGGCCTCGATAAGGGCGAGACCGCTTGAGGCTATATAGTCCTCTCCGGCAATTGCACTGCCATCAAGGGTCCTATAATTAACGGTGGCGTCAATATTGAGGGTTTCTGGAATGGATAATAAAAAATAGTTGATATGATTTTTATTCCCTTCTTGTGGGTTTAACACGACCTCGCTGGGATTTTGGGGGACATAGTCTAAGTACTGGGCGGTAGCGACGAGTTGATCATTAAATTGTAGCCACTCAATTTCATTTAATAGATCACTTTCCCCAGTAGCGAGTCTACTTACGGCGAGCTGGCCAAGGCCCTTGTTGTCAACGAGATAATCGGAAAAATTGCCCTCGTAAATAGCGATATCAGTGCCCCGGCCACCAATCAAAATATCGCTGCCCAGGCCACCCGTAAGCTGATTATTAAACTGATTGCCGGTGAGAATGTCATCGCCCGAGCCGCCAATCACATTTTCAATAATAACGTCGTAGGCAATGGCGATATTATCGTTCGCCGCTGAAACCACAATGCCAAGGTTGTCGTCCCAAGTTTCCTTGATGCCAATGGCGCTAAACTTGCCGTCATTGAGGTCAACACGCAGGGCCGTATTTTGGTTGGAAAGATCGAAGGTGTCGGTGCCGCCAGCATCCCAAATCGTTTGCAATTCTGCCTGACTATTGCTGAAAACATAGGTGTCGTCGCCAGTTCGAGTAGTCGTATTGGCGCCGTATAAGTACTGTATGGCGAGCAGGTCATATAACATTGGTGTGGTGGGCTGTACCGCATGCCAGCTGTAAGAATTAGCACCGGTTTTGGTGAAAGTATAGCCTGCACCTTCGAAATCGTTATTGCTCATGATGGTGTATTGAGAGGTGTTTTCGACCCCGATTAAAAGACTATTATTGTTTTTTTTGCTTTCAAAGGGGTGCGCCAAACCCAGGGCGTGACCGAGTTCATGAAGGAGGGTGGCGTAACCGAATGACCCCGCTTGATAGCTGCCCCCAGAAAAACGATCTAGCCATATATCACCTGATTCTTCGGGTTCACCTGGAACATAGGCCCAGCCAGCGGCTGTGGGGTCATCAGTGACCAATTGGCTAAATGCAACGCGGATATCACCATAGGTTTGGCCATCTTCAACTTGATTGAATGTAATATCGGCCACTGCTGCCCAGGCGTCTAACGTCTGCTCAAACGCATTAATTTGCGAGGTGTCGAGCCCACTCCAGCTGTCGGGTTCATTCCCGGAATAACCCTCTATCCAGAAGGCGCTACCCTGAGGGACACTATAGTTCAGAATGATACCTTCGCCGACACCTAGGCCCCACTGTTGGCCTATAAGCAAGGCGTTAATCCGAGTGTTGCTAGAAAGAGGTGTTGTCGTGCTTTTCATAATGGCGTCCTGCTCATTCGTATTCATTACTGCGCTACTTAGGGCAGCATTCAGGCTACAGCTTTACCTACAATCTTTGTACGCACTGATTGTCACAGAAAGATCGGGTAATACCCATGGATAATAGGCAGGCTATACCTATAAATCCAGAGGCTACTAGCATACATGCCTCCAACCCTTGCCACTGGTAGATTATCCCTGACAATAAAGAGCCAACCAGGCGCCCACCGGCATTTGCCATATAGTAAAACCCCACATCGAGTGAAACACCATCACGCTGAGCATAAGCAACGATTAGGTAGGAGTGGAGGGAGGAGTTAATGGCGAAGAATATGCCGTAAACGGCCAGCCCAACCATTAAAACCGTTGCTGGTACAGCTAGTGAATAGTGTAATGCGACGGCTATTATCGCGGGAATGAGGCTGAGAGGCAGTATCCAGTGCAGTGCTGTTTTGCCGTCTGGCGCGTTAGTAGGGCTCAAACTACGGCCCAGCTGGGTGAGTTTCGGAGCGATGGCTTGTACTGCGCCGTAGGCGATAATCCACAGCGCGAGCAGACTACCAACAGCCGTGTGGCTCCAGCCCAATGCACTTTGCAGGTAGACCGGCAGGGCGACGACAAACCAGATGTCCCTGGACCCAAAAAGAAAAAACCGTGCCGCTGAAAGT
>JBFHDT010000369.1:0-2667 GCA_041584575.1 Porticoccaceae bacterium | reverse complement strand
GGCGGCTTTGGACCCAGCTTGGCGGGAATAAACATCGCCAAAAATAGCACTGGCACTGCTACCCAGATGCAAACCATGAAGGTGTCATCCAGGCCGAGCGTCGAGGCTTGAACAGTCGCCAGTTTCTCAGTCATCGCCCACATCGTCTGCTCATTCCCTCCACTCAATTGCTCCAGGGGCGCGAATGCCTCGCGCAGTGCGGGGTTGAAAGGGTTTAAGTCTTCAACCAAACGCTGACGGTGGAAGGCCGTTCGAGATTGCCAAATACTAATACCCACCGCGATACCAACACTGGTCGCAACTGTCCTGAAAAAGTTGAAGAAACTCGCTGCAGAGGCCGTTCTTTCCTGGGAAACAGAGCCCAGGGAAATCACCATCAGCGGTGGGAACATCAAGGTAAAGCCAACACCCATAACCACCCGGGCCCAAAGAAACTGCTCAAACGTTGAGTCGGTGGTCGAGGCAGCCTGAAGATAGATGGAATACATCATCACCAGGGTGCCAGAAATAATAAGGTAGCGCAGGTTGAGTCGGGCTATATTTTTACCCACCAGCATCATGCCAACGATGGGGAGTACGCTAGTACCCGCCATCACCAAACCCGAAAGGGTTGCCGTGTAACCCAACGCCGACTGCATCCAGATAGGGTAGAGCACGGTGCTGGCAAAATAGGTGAAATTAAAAATGACGCCCATGATCGAGGCTATGACAAACACCGGGATTTTAAACAAACTGTAATCGATAATGGGGTGAGGCTCGCGACGCTCCCAGATGACATAGCCAATTAACGCAATGACCGCGATATTAAGCATTAAGCGAATATCCGCCGAGGCCAGCCAGTCGAGCTCATGACCCTTATCGAGTACCAGTTGAAATAAAAGCACGGTTATCGCCAACAGGAGCATACCGACAGCATCAACCGGAACTCTTTGAGTCGGGGTCTCCATATGGCTCATGCTGGTCCATACAATCCACGCGGCGATAAAACCGATGGGAATATTCAGATAAAAAATCCACGGCCAGCCAATGTTGTCGGTAATCACCCCGCCCAGTACCGGGCCCAGCACCGGGGCGATGGTAGAGGCGATACTCCACAAACCAATTGCCATGCCGTGTTTCTCTGGAGGGAATATTCGCAACAGTACCGTTTGCGAAAGAGGCACAATCAAACCGCTGGACAAGCCTTGTAAAGCACGAAAAAACACCAGCATTTCCATATTGGTGCTCATACCACAGGCCCAGGAGGTCAGAGAAAACATCATCACTGAAAAGGTAAACGTTCGCACCTCGCCGTAGCGCTTACATACCCAGGGGGTCAGTGGTAAAACTATCGCCAAACACACACTGTAAATGGTCAGTATCCAGGTACCCTGAGATGGCGACGCACCCAGGGTGCCAGAAATAGACGGCACCGCCACCACGGCAATGGTCAGGTCGAGCACGTTCATAAAATTGGCGGCAGTAATCGCAAATGCCGTAATCATTAACGGTAAACGTGGAACTTGTGCGGGGGGAGCGAGGGGCGCTGCTGCCGTTGATGCTGTCATAGTGAGCCTGAGTCTCAACATCAAACCTGACTTGCCCAACACGAGCAGCCAACAGAATAGCCCTTGGCATTGAAACGGGTAATTTAGAATTTATAGAGGCGTGAAGACTAGCGCCACTCCGTTGACAAGTCAACGACTACTGTCAATCGATTGACACAAATGCGGAATTTGATGCAGAAGTAGCGAGGTTTTTAGCGTTAATTTTAGTGGTTAGTCTTGCTAAAAAAGCCTCAGAAAAAGGCACGAGCCGCCGTAGGTGGCGGCCCACTGCCTATTACTAAGTTGCTGACGCTTAACGACCAAAAACGCCCTTCTCTTTCATCGCTGTAATTTGCTCAGCTGTGAAACCCAACTCCTGAGCTATGCTCTCGTTGTCGGCGCCCAGCTCGGGGGCCATAAAATTGACCTTCCCTGGCTCGTTTTTAAACTTAATAGGAATGCCGATATGCTCCCGGCCCTGCGCATCTTCAATAATCATTTCCCGTGCGCGAATCTGTGGGTCATCGGCACCCTCGCGTAAATTATTGACCGGCGCAAAGGCGGCCTCGACACCATCGAACCACTCAACCCACTCCGCTTGGGTTTTTGTCAAAAAGGTTTCGGTGAGAAATTCTTTCACCGGGTTTTGAGTCGGCCCGGGAGGTGGCTCGCAGAAGGGAATTAAATCGGGGCGTTCCATTTTATTCAGCACTTCTATCGCAAAATGCATTTCGGACGCACCCAGCACCACGTATTTATTGTCCTTGGTCTCGTAGATGTTGTACATGGCGTAGCCACCCCAGGTGCGTTCTTCTTTCACCACTGGTGGTTTTTTCTCGCTAAACACCGTACCCATATTATTAGGCACACAGGCCATCAGCGAATCCATCATCGCCAGGTCGATATAGTCACCCTCGCCCGTCTCTTTACGACGCAACAGGGCCATCAACACACCCGACAAGCCCATCATCGAGCAGAGCATGTCGGCATTGGGAATAGCCGGAATCGCCGGTTTGCCGTCAAAACCCAGATTGACACTGAGAATACCGGCATAGGCCTCGGTCGCCAGATCGTGAGCAGGCTTTTTAATGTAGGGGCCAGTCTGGCCAAAGGCCGACAACGACGCGTAAACAATCCCTGG
>JBFHDT010000368.1:0-2675 GCA_041584575.1 Porticoccaceae bacterium | reverse complement strand
CTTTGAAATAACAGGGCCCAGTTTTGCTTCGGGGTCGTTAGATGGCCCAAGCGTTAAACTCTGCGCCACTTCTACCGCTTTTCTAGCGACCCTTTCGTAGTCGGCCTCTGGCACCAACATACGGGTGTGAGCAGCACAGGTTTGCCCGCTATTAAAATAACAATCATTGACGGTGCCGCGTACAGCATCATCAATATCGGCATCGTCGAGAATCAACGAAGGCGACTTGCCACCCAGTTCTACCACCACGCGTTTTACCGTATCGGCAGCCAGTTCAGCGACACGTTTCCCAGCACGAGTCGAGCCGGTAAACGACACCATATCGACCTTAGGATGAGTCGCCAGCGCCTCACCCACTATTGGGCCAAGACCGGTAATCACATTGACCACACCGGGCGGAAAACCTGCTTCATCAACCATTTCTGCCAGCATAAAAGCGGTTAAAGGGGCCACCTCACTGGGTTTTACAATGACCGTGCAACCCGCCGCCAACGCCGGGCAGACCTTAGCCATAATTTGATGGAGAGGGAAGTTCCACGGCGTAATGCAGGCAACGACACCGACGGGCTCTTTAATAATGTCGGAATTGCCGATTGTTTCTTCAAAGGAATAGCTGTCGAGAATTTTAATAAAATTGGCCACGCCCTGTAGCGGTAAACCTGCTTGTATGGGCTTGGCCATACTCAAGGGCATGCCCACCTCGCCAGCCATGATCTCGGCGAGTTCATCCTGACGGGCTGCCATCGCCGTATGTAATTTTTGCAAATAGCCCTGCCGCTGCTGGGGTGTCGTCATGCCCCAGCTTTCAAAGGCAGCGGACGCCGCTTCTACGGCGCTATTGGCATCTTCTACAACGCCGGCGGGCACGCAAGCCATGACCTCTTCGGAGGATGCATCGACAACGTCGAGGGTTTCCTGGCCAACGGGCAACACCCACTCGCCATTAATATAAAATTTGTCGCGAATGATCATTACTAACTCTCCTTGTTTATTTTTCTAAAAAACGTCTTATTATTCTCAAAGAGCCTCGCTATTTACCGAACAGGCCTTTTAGCTCATCAACCGATTTTTCCAACTTGTCTTTTTCGGCGTTAAATTTTTCTTCTACTTGTTTCCCCGCATCTTTCAACATATCGGCTTGGCTAATCGCCGAGCTGGTACTTTTGCTTATTGCGGCAATAAGTTGCTCTGCAACCTCGGCACCCGTTGCACCGTTGGATTTCTTACCAATGCCAGACATTTGAATATCCGGCAGGGCCAGCTCAAGAGCTTTACCACCAAGAAGGGGATTAATGTAAAAGACGCGTCCACCGCTGACCTGAAGATCTTTAATAATGATTTTTTTCGCTTCGCCCTCGACCTCGGTAGAGGCACTCCCAGAACTGGTACCAGCATCCGCTGCCCCTGTCGATTGCTCAATATTTTTTAGCAACTGCTGTAGATTCGTCCCATTTTTACCTTGCTCGAAAGTAATTTGCGGGGCAACGATACGCACACTATGAATAATCACAGGGTTCTTGCTCAGAGTTTGCGTATCGACAGCTATGGCAATCTCACCCAAATAGAAAACATCAGCATCACTAAAGCCCTGGGGATTGCCGACAGCAAGTCCCGACAGGCTGCCCTTGCCCGAGAGAGGTGAAAGGCTAACATCGCTGAGTTCAACACGGGTGAGCGTGTAATTGGGGCCAAAGGTTTCAACGGCCTTTTTGATGCCACTGTCGAGGTTGTAAAGACTGACCCCAATTAGTATCACCACTATTAAAACCAAACCACCAAGGATTTTAATTACTAATTTCATTACTGTTCGCCTGTGCCATGCATCGAGAATTTAACCTGATGCTAGTAGCTCTATCGAAGAAAGGCAAACATGCCGACAAGCTGAGATTTTTGTAGACGTTACCAAACTGCCAGTCTGCTCGTATAGCAAGCAGACTGGTGGAGCAATTATGATTTAAAAAAAGGGACTGATTTGAGTAAAGTCGCCAAACGTGAGGCCATTTTTTCCCGAGCCAAAAACAGCTCCCCAGCGTAAAGTAAGTTAAGCAATCACTTTGCTACTGCGTAGTGACGCAAGTTCGTCATCTTTAAGGCCAAGTAAATCACCCAACACTTGATCCGTATCTGCCGCGAGCAGGGGTGCCGGGCTAAAAGACTCCTCATTAGTGCGCGACAACTTCACCGGATTGCCCGGTGCTTTCGTGGTTTTACCATTGGGGTGAGCCACATCAATCACCATATTACGGTGGGCCACCTGAGGATCAGCCAGTGCGCCACTAAAGCTATTGATGGGTGCACAGGGTATACGCTGAGCCTCGAGCAAAGGCAGCCAATGGGCCATCGTTTTGGTGGCTAAAATTTCAGCCACTCGACCTTCAATAAACGCTTTATCAGCAAGTCTGCCAGGTTGATGGTCATACTCGGGTTTACGCAGTGCATCGCAATCGAGCACTTCAAGCAGGCCGGCCCAAAAGTGATCAAAAATCACCGCGATAACGATAAAGCCATCGCTGGTTTTAAAGCTGTTGTAGGGCACATGTACAAAGTGAGAATTGCCAATGGGCTCGGGATCTTCACCAGAGAGAAAATACATGGTGGCCATGTAACTGAGCATGGCAATCTGACCGTCGAGCATAGAAATATCAACATGCTGACCCACGCCACTGCGCTCACGT
>JBFHDT010000367.1:0-2679 GCA_041584575.1 Porticoccaceae bacterium | reverse complement strand
GGGCAAATTTCTCCGGCTTCAAAGAAGTAGGCAATTTCTCTTTCAGCAGAGGCTGGGGAGTCAGAACCGTGTACCGCGTTGGCGTCAATAGTCTCGGCAAAATCTGCACGAATAGTACCGGCATCGGCTTCGGCAGGATTCGTTGCACCCATCAAATCACGGTTCAGGGCAATGGCGTTTTCACCTTCGAGTACTTGTACGACAACCGGGCCAGAGGTCATAAAGCCCACTAAATCGCCGAAAAAAGGACGCTCTTTGTGCTCGGCATAAAAACCACCAGCCTTTTCTTCAGACAATTGCATTAGCTTGGCGCCAACAATGTTGAGCCCGGCTTTCTCGAAACGAGCGATGATTTCGCCAATAACATTTTTTGCAACAGCGTCAGGTTTGATAATAGATAGCGTGCGCTCAATTGCCATGAATTCTTAACTCCAGAAAGTAATTTCCGCCATCAGCGGCAGAAATAAAAGGGGTCGCATTTTACTCTTACAGACAGGGGCTTACAAGAAAGCGATTGAGCTTAAGCGGCCAATAATGATCGAAACTGCTCAACCGGTACCGGCATACTGAAGTAAGCCCATTGATAGGTGTCACAACCGACGGTACGCAGCACCTCGAGGGAGTCGAGGTCTTCAACACCTTCGGCAGTGACTTCCAGTCCGTATTGGCGAGAGACGGCGAGAATGGCCTCGACAACGCCACGACTATCGGGATCGCTGTGAATATTGCGAATAAACTCACGATCGATTTTCAATAAATCAAAAGGCAGACGTTTAAGATGGACCATTGAGGAGTAGCCGATGCCGAAATCGTCAATAGAAAACTTCGAGCCTAGTGCTTTTATTTGCTTCATCTTTTTGATGACATCATCAATATCTTCAATAATGAGGTTTTCAGTAACCTCAAAATTGAGGTATTTGGGGTCAATTTCGTAACTGCGCAGACTGTGTTCGATAACGTCAAACAGTTCAGGGTCGTTAAACTGTCGCGGGCTGATATTAATGCTCATTTGCATGCTGTCATCCCACAGCCCCTCGTCCAGAAAACTGCGCACATATTCGCAGGCGGTTCGAATAACCCAGTGTCCGACGTCAACAATGAGGCCGGAGGCTTCAAGCAAAGGAATAAATTCCGCCGGCATATTCGTCACTCGGTCGGTATTAATCCAGCGTAATAGGGCCTCACCACCCATCACTTGCCCATTGCCAATGGCGATCTTCGGCTGAACATAGAGGGCAAACTCCTGGTTATCAAGAGCCTTGCGCAAGCGCGTATTCATGCCCACATGATGTTGCGCTTTTTCACCAATACTGTGGTCGTAAAAAGCAATGCCATTGCGGCCTTTACGCTTAGCCTCATACATTGCCGTTTCAAGGTATTGCAGAGCACGGTCGGGGGAGAGGCCGACCTCCTCAAGCATGGCAATACCGATGCTGGCAGTGAGGGAAAACTCATTCTCGCCATCAGAGATCGGCCGCGAAATTGAAGCCTGTATTTTCTCCGCCAAGCTCTGCCCGTTAGCCATCGCTTGTTCCGCATTGTCTGCAACACTCTTAACCAGTAGTACAAATTCATCACCACTGATCCGTGCCAACAACATATTTTCATCGACCAGCGCTGAGATGACGCGACCGACTTTAAACAACACCCGGTCGCCAACATCGTGGCCCCAGGAATCATTGATGTCCTTAAATTGATCGAGATCGACCAGTAATAACACCGACAGTTGCGACTCACCGACATCATCAGCCAAACAATCACGTAGACTTTCGATGAGTAATTGCCGGTTGGGCAGCTGCGTTAATGCGTCAAAATAAACATCCCGGTCAAGGTTTGGATTGAGGGGATGACGGGGGGTATAAATTTCTCGACCCGCAAGTTTCTCCAACACCGCCGAGCGACTATCCAACTCGTCCGGGGCAAATACTTTTTTAATCACCATTTTCAGTGCCTGGTCTTGCGCACAGGCAGACGACTCTTGTATAGCTAAAAGCTCTTGCTCCGATGAAGTCTGTTCTTTCGCGAGGGGATTTCGCTCTTGGGCAGACGTATTGTCCTCTGCTGCACCTAATACAAAGTCTTCTGTCGCAGCAAGCTCCACCGCATCGCCAATAGTTTCAGCGGACACTGCCACATCGGATTCTGACGTTTCCGACCGGGGCAGGCCACTAACTTTCTGTTGCTCCAGCAGAGTGACGATGATCTCGCTAGCTCTATTCCCAGTAAGGCGGATATCCAGCGCGATATTATCCTCACTGTGGCCAAGACCCGGATGCCACTCGAAATGCTCTACTCCCTCTTCCAGTGCAATACTAACCTGCTGTTTCAGCGCAATAAGAGCCAGAGGCTCATCAAGGGGGGTTTCCTGTAGCGAAGAGCCAAGTAAAGCGCGACGCTCACAAGCAAGAATTTTTTCGGCACGTGGGTTACATTCGACACAAACACCGTAGACAAAAACCAGGGTGCCAAAGGGTGAGTGTTCGAGGAGTGACTGGTAGAGCTCTAATTTATAATTATTTGTTGGAGAACCTGACACAAAACTCATAGCTATCTACCATCAGTAAAAACCATAATTTGGCGCGGCGTCCTAGCTGCAACGTCAGTCTATCTTAGCTCGTCTATCCATGCCATTTGTATAGCTTCCAGTATTTTTTCGCCACAGCGATCAGGGTCATCATT
>JBFHDT010000366.1:0-2723 GCA_041584575.1 Porticoccaceae bacterium | reverse complement strand
GCCGCAATTTATGAGTGGGGGGATGGCGTGGAGGATGAGCTGGAAAGTAAACTGGCTCTGCAAATGCGTTATCGTCAATCACCACGATTTGAGCCCGCCATCGAATTATTTGCCGGTGAAAACTACAAAGGCATCGGTCCTCTAATAATGGGCAGAGAGGTTTTGGGGCCGGCGAAAAGGCTCCGTTGGGAGCTGGGTGCGATCTTTGCCGTAAATAATGATAGCCCCGATTTAACGATCAAAACCTCTCTCGAATATGAGTTTTAATTTAGTCTTAAGCCACCGCTGGTCTGAAATATAATGCAGCAACCATGAGCACATCGACAGCCATGAGCACATCGAAGGACAGGCAAGACGCCCAAAGCGCAGCCATCGGTCATATCACCGAAGTTCATGGCCCTGTGGTCGTTATTGCCTGTCAGCAACCACCGCGTATTAATCAAGTGCTGCGCGCCTCAATTGATCACGTCAGCTACCTATTTGAAGTTCATCAGCACATCGATTCGCACCATATCCGCGCCATCACCCTCCACCAAACGGCCGGTTTGCAGCGTGGAATGGCCGTGTACGACACGGGTGCCCCTTTACATGTGCCGGTGAGCCCCCATTGCCTGGGCCGCTTGTTGAATATTTTTGGCGAGCCCCTCGACGACCTGCCCTCCCTGTCGACCAATGAATACCGTAATGTCCATAGTCGCCCCGGTGCTTTACAGGATGCTGTTGGCGCCAGCGGCATCCTCGAAACGGGCATCAAAGTTGTCGATCTACTCTGCCCCTTTATGAAAGGCGGAAAAACGGGGCTTTTCGGTGGCGCCGGGGTCGGTAAAACCGTATTGGTAATGGAGTTTATGCATGCCATTGCCACTTTACACCAGGGGGCATCTGTATTTGCCGGGGTCGGTGAACGCACACGCGAGGGCCATGAGCTGTGGCATGAAATGCAGGAGGCCGGGGTTATGCCACAAACTCTAATGATGTTTGGGCAGATGGATGAATCCCCCGGTGTGCGATTTCGGATAGGCCTCGCGGCCCTGAGTTATGCTGAATACCTGCGTGATGCCCTGCATAAAGAAGTGCTGTTCGTCATGGACAATGTCTTTCGCTTTGTACAGGCGGGCAGTGAAATATCCAGTTTACTGGGACGTATGCCAGCAACAGTGGGCTATCAACCCACGTTGATTTCAGAAGTGGCAGAAATGCAGGATCGCATTCAATCCACTCGCGATGGCGCCATCACCTCGGTACAAGCTGTTTATGTGCCCGCCGATGACATGACCGACCCCGCAGTGAGCGCCATTCTCAGCCATCTCGACACCACTGTTATTCTCTCCCGGGCTCAGGCAGGTAAGGGCATTTATCCGGCGGTGGATCCCTTACAGTCCAGTAGTAAATTAATGGATCGCCATACCCTGGGCAGCCGCCATTACGATATTGCCGAAGGGGTGCGGGGCCACCTGGCCCGCTACCACGAACTAGAAGACATCATTACCATGCTGGGTATTGAAGAGCTGTCGACCAAAGACCGGCGTATCATTATGCAGGCCCGCAAGCTGCAACGTTATTTAACCCAGCCCTTTCGGGTGATCACCGCTCGAACAGGCATTGAAGGTAAGACAGTGCCGCTCACTCAAACGCTGAACGACTGCGAAGGCTTTTTACTCGGTCGCTTCGATGATCTGCCTGAAGAGCAGGGTTATATGCGCGGCACCATGGGGGACTGAAGACGAGTAATGAGACTCTTTAGCCTCTATTTACAGGACGCTGAAAAAAGCCAGAGTATTGAAGGGCTAAGTTCGTTTATTGGCGAAGATACCTCTGGCAGTTTTGGTATTCTCGCTGGCCATACACGAATGATGAGCTCACTGGTATTTGGTCTGGCGCGCTTTCGCGTTCGAGACCAGGACTGGCAATATTTAGCCCTGCCCGGTGCCCTGCTCTATTTCAATGATAATAAACTATCCATCAGCACCGAGCGTTATATGATCAGCGATGATTGCGAGCAGCTCAGCGCCCTACTGCAACAACAATTAAACAGTGAACTCAGTACACAGCAGGTGGCGAAAAAAAGCCTGCACCAGATGGAGCAGGAGCTGTTCAAACGGCTCTGGGAAAGTGGTCGCGAAGGACAAATTCACCTGTGAACAGCGATCAAAAAGCACGTAAAAATGAAGCGCTACAAAAGAAACTAGCGCTTCAGGCCCAGCGCATGAAGCAGGCAGAAAAAGATCGGCCCACACTCATGTCACAGACAGCCTACATCGGCACCCTGGGTTTGATTTTTGTCCTACCTCTAATCGGTGGCGCTTATTTGGGGCGTTGGCTAGATACTCTTGCAACAGGTTATTCTATTCGCTGGACCATGAGCCTATTATTTGTCGGCGTGGTAGTCGGAGCAGTGAACGTGTACCTGTTTATTCGAGAACGGGAGTAGTTATGGACAGTGATGGGATTAATGCCAGTATTATTTTCCAGCTCGGCCCACTGGAGTTCACCGACACCTTATTGACGACCTGGGTGATTATGGCTATTTGTGCCTTGTGCGCCTGGCTGACCAGCCGCTCACTGACACTACAACCCGGGCCGGTGCAAACAGTGGCTGAAGGCGTGGTTAGCACTATTAAAGCAGCCATTGATGAGGTTGCACCCGAACATACACACCAACTTCTGCCTTTTATCGGCACACTTTGGCTGTTTCTAATTATCGCCAACTTGAGTGGTTTAGT
>JBFHDT010000365.1:0-2748 GCA_041584575.1 Porticoccaceae bacterium | reverse complement strand
GGTTCACCCTGGAGAAACGATCGCTAAAGTCGGCAACACGGGCGGCCTGGAACGTAGCGCCCTGTATTTTGAAATCCGCCGTAAAGGTAAGGCCGTCGACCCCAAGCGCTGGCTTAAGCCCCGCGCTTAATGATACGAATTTACGCTACACTGCCCCTTCGCCCGAAGAACATCGCCCCTAGGATTACAAAAATGAAACGACTCTCCCGCTATTTAGTCCGCAGCGGATTGCTACTCACCTTTCTGTCAACGCCACTCTTAAGTGCTGACGATAGCTCCCAAGAGGCACGCCTACCCCTTGAAGAGCTACAGCTTTTTGCCCAGGTTTTTGAGCAAATTCGCGCGTCTTATGTTGAGGAGGTTGACGACAGAACTCTGATTGAAAATGCCATTGTTGGCCTGCTAGGTGAGCTCGACCCCCATTCCGCCTTTTTAAAAGAGGACTCCTATAAAGATCTTCAAGAGCACACCAGCGGTGAGTTCGGTGGTATTGGTATCGAGGTCGGGATGGAGGATGGTTTTATTAAGGTGATATCGCCCATCGATAACACCCCAGCCTCACGCGCAGGAATAGAAAGCGGCGACCTGATTATTAAACTGGACAACCACGCCGTCCAGGGCATGAATCTTGAAGAGGCCTTGAATATGATGCGCGGTGAAAAGGGGTCTGCGTTGACGCTGACCATAGCGCGAGAAAACAAAACTAGTCCGTTGATTATCACTGTCATCAGAGACATTATTAAAACGGCCAGTGTGCGCCACAAAACGCTCGAAGAGGGCTTCGGCTATATTCGCATTGCACAGTTTCAAGACAACACTGGCAAAGAGTTTCGACAAAGCATCCGCGCTCTAAAGAAAGATAAAAGCCCACTCAAAGGCATGATCCTTGATCTGCGCAATAACCCCGGTGGCCTCCTGCCCGCTTCGGTAGAAGTGGTCGATGCAATGCTTGATGGCGGACTGGTCGTTTACACCGAAGGCCGAGCACCCTCAGCCAACACACGCTTTTCTGCACAAGCTGGCGAGCTACTTGAAGACATTCCCCTGGTAATTTTAATCAACGCTGGTAGCGCTTCCGCCTCAGAGATTGTTGCCGGGGCCATTCAGGATCACCGTCGCGGCGTCATTATGGGTACCAGCAGCTTTGGCAAAGGCTCGGTACAAAACGTCCTACCCCTCAATGATGGCCGGGCCATCAAACTTACTACTGCACGCTATTTCACGCCCAATGGTCGCTCCATTCAGGCAGAGGGAATACATCCCGATATTGTAGTGGAACGAGCGGAAATCCAACGGCAAGACAGGCAACAAAGTGGCATCAAAGAAGCTGATTTAAGCGGGCATCTCAGCCAGGGGGCGACCGCAGCGACAGCGGGTAGCCCAACAAAACAGGAGGAAAAAATCAAAGATTATCAACTGATTGAAGCTTTAAACCTGTTAAAAGGTCTCGCGATCCTATCGAAACTGCCATCCGTCAATTAACTATTGACCGGCTAGTCTTTACAATTACACCAAACTAGCCTATAAAAATTAAAAATGTTACGATTACTTGGCAGTAGCTTCATGGGTGTCAGGAAAAAGACAACGAAACATTAAAAATGTGGCAGGAAGCCATTCAATAAACGTCGACACTTAACAGGTGTAATTATGAGCAATGTTGTCTACATCACCAGGGAAAGTGATTCAAAAAGTGCCTCCACATCTCGAGTGCGTAGCGATCGCTACTTTAAGCTCTCGGATTATTGGTACTTCATCACCCGAGAGGGTGCGACACTCGGCCCCTACGACTCAAAAGATCAGGCACAAGATGCAGTGGCAGATTATATTCAGTTTGTTAATCAGGCGACTCCCGCCATATTAAAGCTACTGGCTACACACTAAACCCTCTACCTCTCATTAAGGTTGCCCACCCTCTTCAAGGGCTACAAACTAATTGCGCCTAAAAGACCAGTATTTATCCATCGCTGGTACCTGCCACTATAAGCGCACCTCGATGCCCTGCTTCGCCATAAAAGATTTTGCCTCGGCAATACTGTATTCGGAAAAGTGGAAAATACTCGCGGCCAATACAGCATCTGCGCCACCCTCTAGTACTCCATCGGCCAAATGTTGTAAGTCACCGACCCCGCCTGAAGCAATAACGGGGATATTCACCGCCTCGCTAACAGCTCGGGTTAAACCCAAATCAAAACCGTTTTTAGTGCCGTCTCTATCCATACTGGTGAGAAGGATTTCCCCCGCACCGTAGCTCGCCATCTGCACCGCCCACGCCACGGCATCAAGGCCCGTCGGCTTGCGCCCGCCGTGGGTAAATATTTCCCAGCGCTGCTCACCCTTTGGTGCATCCACTTGCTTGGCATCAATGGCCACAACTATGCACTGAGAGCCAAACTTTTCCGCCGCCTGGCGCACGAACTCCGGATTGCTAACGGCGGCTGAATTAATACCAACTTTATCGGCCCCCGCCTGTAGTAGAGCGCGAATGTCTTCCAGCTTGCGCACTCCGCCACCTACAGTCAGGGGAATAAAAACCTCACTGGCCATACGCTCGACGGTGTGCAGTATTGTATCCCGGCCCTCATGGCTGGCGGTAATATCGAGAAAAGTGATTTCATCGGCACCCTCCTCATCGTAACGCCGGGCAATTTCTACGGGATCACCCGCATCGCGAATATCGACAAACTGCACGCCTTTGACAACACGTCCGTTTTCCACATCCAGGCAGGGGATAATACGTTTAGCCAGGGC
>JBFHDT010000364.1:0-2754 GCA_041584575.1 Porticoccaceae bacterium | reverse complement strand
TACTGTTAGGCAATTCTGGCTCTGACGAGAGAGGCCGACCCAGGCCAACAAGGTTGGTGACACCGCTCTCGACGGCCTCTTCCATGCCCTCCAACGTGCGAAAGCCACCCGAGACCATCAGAGGAACATCACTCATCTGGCGGATTTTTTGTGCCATATCCAGGAAGTAAGCCTCCCGTTTAGCCGATGCCGCAGCGATGATTTTCTCACCACCGGCAGTGGTGCTACCCGCCTCATCGAGCAAAGCCATATGTTCGTAGGTGCCACCCGACAGCTCAATTAAATCAACGCCTTCCGCCTCCAGCCACTGAATGACGGTGCGGGAGTCCTCTTCTGAAAATGCCCCTTTTTGAAAATCAGAGGAGTTTAATTTAACGCTGATTGGATAATCTGGCCCCACTGCTGCGCGTGTAGCCCGCACACTTTCGAGCAATAAGCGAGCGCGATTTTCAAGACTACCACCCCACTGGTCAGTACGCTTATTCACCAACGGCGAAAGGAATTCGCTAATTAAATAGCCGTGGGCAGCGTGCAATTGCACACCAGTAAAACCGGCCTTTTTCGCAATGGCGCCAACCCGCGCAAAACGCTCGATAATGCCTAGGATTTCGGCTTCACGCAGCGCTCGCGGTTTCGCGTGTACCCACAGCATGTCGACCTTTACCTCGGACGGCGCCAATGGTTCGCGGGTAATATAACCAGGTGATTGTCGTCCCGGGTGACTAATCTGCATCCACAACTGGGTGTCGTTGCGAGTGCCTGCCGCCGCCCAGTCTTTTAGTAAATCGAGATTATCCTCATTTTCAATCACCACATTGCCTGGGCGTTCCAAAAACCGGTGGTCAATCATCACGTTGCCTGTGACCGATAGCCCTGTGCCACCCAGCGCCCAGCGCTCATAGAGCCGACATAATTCTGGGGTGGGCCTATCCCAACGATCGGCCAGGCCCTCGGTCATTGGCGCCTTGCCAATTCGGTTTTTGATGACGACTCCACAGGGAAGAGTAAAGGGTTGAGAGAGAATCCGACTCATATTTATGCCTCAATTATCGTTACTGGAGTCAATCATAGCTGTACTATTTTATTAAATAATAAATAGTACAGCTGGCTAGAGCTTAACCGTTGACTAATTGTGCTTCGCGAAAATCGAGCATCCGCTGTAGAGGCAACATGGCCTTTTTACCGAGTTCTGGATCTACATGCATTTCGTTGGCACCGCGCTCAAGGCTTTCGGCCAGGTTTTTCAGATGATTCATCGCCATCCAGGGGCAGTTAGCACAGCTGCGGCAGGTCGCACCGTGGCCCGCTGTGGGGGCGATAATCAATTCTTTATCGGGGGCCGATTGCTGCATTTTGTAAAAAATGCCTTCATCAGTCGCGACGATCACTTGCTTGTTGGGTAGGGTTCGCGCCGCCTCAATCAACTGTGAGGTTGAGCCCACGGCGTCGGCCATGGCGATCACTGACTCCGGTGATTCGGGGTGCACCAAAATAGCGGCATCGGGGTACACCTGCTTTAAGTCGAGCAGCCCACGCACCTTAAACTCTTCGTGCACTATGCAGCTGCCATCCCACAATAATACGTCGGCCCCGGTCTGCTTCTGTACGTAGCGACCTAAATGCTGGTCTGGCGCCCAGAGGATTTTCTCGCCTTCACTATCGAGATACTCCACCACATCTAGTGCAATACTGGAGGTCACTACCCAATCGGCCCGCGCTTTAACGGCCGCCGAAGTATTGGCGTAAACCACAACGGTGCGGTCGGGATGTTCGTCGCAAAAAGCGTTAAATTCATCAATGGGGCAGCCGATATCGAGAGAGCAGGTCGCCTCCAGGGTGGGCATTAACACCGTTTTTTCAGGGGTGAGAATTTTCGCCGTCTCGCCCATAAATTTTACCCCAGCAACCATCAAGGTTGATGCCGGGTGCTGCTTACCAAAGCGTGCCATTTCCAGAGAGTCGGAAACAATACCCCCCGTTTCTTCTGCAAGGGCCTGTATAGCGGGATCCGTGTAATAGTGGGCAACGATGACGGCATCGCGCTCCACTAACAAGGCTTTGATTTTCTCGCGATAAAACTCTTGCTCTGCCGCCGACTCCTCGGGTTCAAGCTGTACTTTGTCGAGATGTTGCTCGACCAATTCGCGGAAGTGAGGGTTTTCGGCAACGGAAATACGTGTGGAGGCATTCATATTCAAAGAGCAGTTACTGCTGAATAGTTGGATCCAGAAATTTTACCACAGACGCTATGAACTTCGCTCTTACTCGACGATAACAAAGCGCCAGCAACGTGTTGATGGCGCTTTGTTAAAGCTTTTTGACGGAACTACACCCTGGCAAGTACCGACTCCGCAAATTCATTGAGACCGCGTTTAATGCCCTCGGCGTCATAGGCGGGTGGGTTAATCATCATACGCGACGCACCCATATCTTCGTACTGACGAACGCGACCCGGATCAAGAGGCCCCGCCGCCGTTGTCAGTTCAATTTCACTGGGGTCACGACCAATTTTTGCGCACTCGTCACGCATGGCATCGAGCAAGGCCGGCAGTGTTTTAAGGCTGCCTGAAGCGGGATAAAAGCCATCACCGACGCGCGCGGCACGACGGGCAGCACCCTCGACATTACCACCGACAATAATCGGCACACCGGGCTTTTGTACAGGCTTGGGGTTGGAGTGTAGCGGCTCCCAACTGAAATACTTGCCATGAAAAGCCTCTGGCTCATCGCGCCATAGTGAGCGTATCGCCTGTA
>JBFHDT010000363.1:0-2776 GCA_041584575.1 Porticoccaceae bacterium | reverse complement strand
CTTGTCCATTACCGCTGAGTCGCCGATTAATTTGCCGGCACTTTTGCTGAGAACCCTCGGGGTTTGCGAAGAGAGTGCAAGTGCCGCTTCGACCATATTGCGCAGGCGAGGTAGCTCAATCGGTTTGGTGACAAAGTCGAAGGCACCCAGTTTTAAGGCTTCAACAGCAATCTCCGTATTGCCGTAGGCGGTGATCATTGCGACGGATGTGTTGGGGTATTTATTCTCTATAAGGCTGATTAAATCCATACCACTGCCGTCGGGTAAATTCATATCGGTCATGCAAAAGGCATACGATTCTTTATTCAGTGCTTCGATGGCCTCGCTGAGCGTTTCCGCTTCAGCAACTTCAAGATCCATTTGACTTAGGGTCATCGCCAGCAATTCGCGAATATCCGCTTCATCGTCGACAATCAGCGCTCTTTTTTTAGTCATTGTGTAATCTCTGTTGTGCTTGTTCGGGGTGAGCGAAGCCAATTCTGAAGAACCCTGACGTGCCATTTTCAGCCGCCAGATAATCGAGGGTGGCAAAGTTGATTTCACAAAGCTCACGGGCGAGATACAGTCCCAGGCCTGAGCCAGTGTGAGAGGTGGTGTAAAAAGGTTCAAAAACCTGATTCGACAATTCAGCACTAATACCGGCGCCGCGGTCGTAGATATCGAGACAGGGTCTCTGGGTCAGGGGATCGATATGGCAGACGCACTTTGCCCATGCTTGAGAGCTATATTCGAGACTGTGGCGGTGAGCATTTTCCAGCAGATTGGTGAGTACCTGCTGTAGCTGACTAGTATCGAAAACGATAATTGCTGCCGGGTCGTCAGTTTCGACGTCAATGGTACAGTCGTTGGGGCAACTGTTTTTGTAGTCTTCAATAAAGCTGTTTAACCAGCTTTCGAGGTGTAGGTTTTGTGCATCGGGTGCTTTACGTCGCGACAGTTGGCTGACATTTTCTATCACTTGGTTAAGGCGCTGGCTGTGCTTAATAATGATTTCACTGAGGCGCTTACTGGAACCCTGCTGATCTTGCTCCTCGGCCAATAGCTGAGCTGCGTGGCTAATAGCACCCAGAGGATTGCGAATTTCATGAGCAATACTACCCGTCAGTCGTCCCAGGGAGGCGAGTTTTAAGCGTTGAGCATTTTGTGCGGCAATGCGAGTGTCTTCGAGGAAAATAATCGTACTTTTGTTTTCACTGCGTTCCAGGTTGGCGAATTTGGCCTGGATTTCAGCGCTACTATCGCTGACTTTAAAAGCAGGCATTTTCTGCCAGGGCTTACTCAGCCAATTCTCGTAACCCTTTTGTAATAAGGGGCACACTCGTAGGCTAGTGCCGCTACCCAGTGCAATATCTGCTTTCTCGGCACCGAGTAGCTCAATGGCGGCGTTATTGATGAGCTCAATTTTACCGTTGCTGTCGACCACTACGATACCGGTCAACATACGTTGAATAATTAACTGGTTGAGGTTTTGCAGGTGCACGGCCTGATCGGATTCACGTAGCGCAATTTGTTCGCTGTGGCGCAGGCGCTGGTTAAGTACTCTGAATAAAAGCGCGGTGAGAAAGAGCACAAAGCCCAGTAGACCGGCGGGGAAAATAGCGCGTTCGTTATCGCCGAATAAATAGGCAGACAGAAGCTCTTCAGCGAGCAGTAATATGCTGGCCAAAGCGGCGGTCAATAGTGCTAGTTGATTAGTGAAAACCAGAGAGCTTGCCGCAACGGTGATCATCATCAACAGGCCAAGACCACTACTGAGCCCACCACTGCTGTGCATTAATAGGGTCAGGGCAAGCAAGTCGAGAAAAAAGTGTGCAAACAACACCAGGTTGTTGTTGACCGTGCGTTGCGAAAGGAGCAGCGAAGTAGCCGTAAGTGATGTCGTTAGGGTATAGACAATGGCGACCAGCTGGTAGAGCTTGGGGTTATCGGTACCAAAAATATTGCTGGCGGCACCAGAGTAGTACATACCTAGCAACACCAGCGATAGCGCCCAGCGATAGTAAATGTAGACTTTGGCCGTGCCCTGAGCGAGATGGCCCAGGTCGACGACGGACTTACTTGTTTGCATTGCACTACCTGGATTTTGCTATTGGCTGGATTTTAGCTGAAAATAGTGGGCTTATTCACCTATGGACACGTCAGTAGTATGACATCACTGAAAGTTGCTTTGGCGCAAATTAACCCACTGGTTGGCGATATTCCCGGTAATACACGGCTGGTTATCGATACATTGACGAATGCTCGGGATACGTTAAACGCCGATATTGTTATTTTCCCCGAGTTGGTGCTCTGCGGTTATCCGCCAGAAGACCTTTTGCTGCGGCCCAGCATTCAGGTTCGCATTGAGAAAGCGCTGACACAGGTAATGGCGGCCTGCGATGGCATTGTTGCTGTTATCGGCTATCCATGGCGGGAAGAGGGTCGACTCTACAATATGGCAGGGGTGATACAAGACCGTAAACTCATTGGCCAATATGCAAAAAATTGCCTGCCCAACTATCAGGTGTTTGATGAAAAACGCTATTTTGAGGCCGGTAACTCTCCCTGTGTGATCGATATTTGTGGTGCTCGGGCCGGTCTGAGTGTTTGCGAAGATATCTGGTCGAGTGAGCCTTTACAGCAAGCTTGCGAGGCGGGTGCTGAGGTGATTTTTAATATCAATGCTTCGCCTTTCCATGTTGGGAAACAGACGCAGAGGGTGGCGACCGTTGCCCAGCGTGCTCGCGAGGGCAATATTCCCATTGTTTATGTCAACCAGGTTGGCGGCCAGGATGAG
>JBFHDT010000362.1:0-2779 GCA_041584575.1 Porticoccaceae bacterium | reverse complement strand
CTGAGCTGTGCGCCAATGATAAAGATGCGGTCGACTTCGGGGTCAGTGAGTAATTGTTGTGCACTTTGGTGGCCAGAGAAGCCAATAACCCCTCGAAACAACGGGTGATAGGGGCTAACCAACCCTTTGCCGTGGGGGGTAACGACCAGTTGGGCGTTCAGGCCCAGCGCCAGATTAAGGATTAGGCCAATAGCCTCTCCGGCGCCGTCGCCTATGACAAACAGGGGTTTTTTGGCCTGGGTGAGCTCGCTGTAGAGTCGCCCAACGGCATCATTATCAAACAGTGCCGGTTTGCGAAGCAGATCGGGCAAATCGACTCGGGGTAGTGAGTGGGTCGGGATAGCGCGCATAATGTCGATAGGGATGCTCAAGTGCACCGGGCCCATGGGTTCGGCAAAAGCAGTCATAATCGCGGTGGTGAGTTTGTGCTCTAGTTGTTCCGTGTGAGAGACCAGCGTGCTATAGCGACAACAGTGGTTGAATAATTCGACAGTATTTATGCCGGTGCAGGATGACTCTTGAAACGCCGATGTGCCGAAACTCGAAAGTGCTGTTTGAGCGGTAATGACCAGCATCGGCACATTGTTTTCGTAGGCAGAAGCGACACCGGTAATTAAGTTGGTCGCGCCGGGGCCTGTGGTGGCGCAGCAGACGCCCAGCTTGCCGGAGTTGCGCCAATAGCCATCGGCCATAAATGCGGCCCCGGCCTCGTGCCTGGCGGCAATAGCGCGGGGCCCGCCGCGCCGCTCGCTGCGGGCTAGTGCATTGTAAAAAGGTTCAATGGCACCCCCGGGGATGCCAAAAACATATTCCACGCCAAGTTGCTCTAAATAACTGAGCAATAAATCGCCATACTCGTGTGGTGCAGTTTCCTCTGCCTCTAACTCATGTGCGGGCATAGGTTTAAATCCTAATGTATATCAATGTGTTAAACGCGCTATTTAAGTTGGAGTCATAGTATCTATGGTTGTCAATAAAATACAAGATCAATAACGTGACGGATTCGGTAGAATAGATGGTTTGCGGCCGGTTTGTGTGGGCTAATAATTGGGTTTGTCACGCAGGCAGGGGTATTGAACGATGAACAGGGTAAAAAAATGAGTGACATGGATATAAATTTAGAAAACTGGTGGCAACCCTTTACGAATGTCAGGGGGTTTCGTGCCAATCCTCGTCTCATTGAGCGAGCAGAGGGTTGTTTTGTGTACACCGCCGATGGCCGTGATGTGCTCGATATTACCGCTGGTCTATGGTGTGCCAACTTGGGCCACAGCCGTAAAGAAGTGGCTGATGCCGTGCACAAACAATTGATGGATATGGATTTTTGCCCGCCCTTTCAGTTTGGTTCGCCGGTGACTTTCCGTTTCGCCGAAAAGTTAGTCGAGCATGCGCCGGCAGGGTTAAACCGCGTATTTTTTACCAACTCGGGTTCTGAGTCGGTCGAGACGGCTATGAAGATTGCTCACCGCTACCAAGTGGCGCGCGGCAAGGCGACGAAAACGCGCTTTATCTCCCGCGAGCGTGGCTACCACGGGGTGAATGTTGGCAGTACTTCTTTGCAAGGCATACCCAATAATCGCAAGGGTTTCCCGACGCTAGAAAATGTCGATTTTCTGCCCGACCTGCTCGATATCCCCAATAATGCCTTTAGCCGAGGCCTCCCCGAGAAGGGCGTCGAAAAGCTCGATGCCTTAGAGAAAATCATTGCCACGCGTGGAGCGGAGAACATTTGCGCTTTAATTATCGAGCCCATTGTGGGTGCTGGTGGCATGGTGCCGCCGCCCAAGGGCTATCTTGAGCGTGCGCGCCAGATATGTGATGACAATGACATTCTGCTGATTTTTGATGAAGTGGTGACCGGTTATGGTCGCACCGGCTCGGCCTTTGCCGCCGTTGAGTTCGGTGTCACCCCCGACCTAATGACCACGGCGAAAGCCATCAATGGCGGGACTGTGCCCATGGGTGGCGTGTTTATTAAAGAAGAAATTCAGCAAACTATTTTTGATGCAGCACCAGGCGGTATGCCAGAAATTTTCCACGGTAACACCTACGCTGGTGCACCCGTGGGTGCCGCTGCTGGTCTCGCTGCTTTTGAAATCTACGAGCGTGAAGGCCTGTTAACCCGTGCTTCTGGCCCGATTGGCCAGTACTGGGAAGATGCTCTGCACAGCCTGCGTGATATTCCCCATATTATTGATATCCGTAACTACGGCTTATTGGGCGCTATTACCTTTGCCCCGGATGCCGCTAAGTACCCTACCGGTGTTGGTGTACCGGTGCACAACAAATGTTTTGAAAACGGCTTATTGTGTCGCGCCGTGGCCGACAACATGGTGATGTCGCCACCACTGACGATTAGTGAGGCCGAGATCGATTTGTTTATCGAGCGCCTGCGCCAGTCTATTAGTGATGTGCTGGGCTAGCTGTAATGGGCTAGATGTGACGAGTGAGTTTAGGCGTGTGTTGAGGGTTAGGCTTTTTCATTCGATAAGCCTAAGCCTCAAGGCTGTCTTTTAAGGCCGCCATAAAGCGCGCCGCCTCACCGCCGGTGATCAGCCGGTGGTCAAAACTCAGCGATAAAGGCATCACGGGCAGCACTTTTGCCTTACCAGAAACGGCACAAACCTCGTCGCGAATGACCCCGGCGGCGAGGATGGCCACCATAGGCGGTACGATAACCGGATTGGCGTAGCGCCCGGCAATGGTGCCAAAATTACTCAGGCTAATCGTCGGCTTTTGCATTTCATCGATGGGAATACGGCGCTCCAGCGCGTCTGCT
>JBFHDT010000361.1:0-2782 GCA_041584575.1 Porticoccaceae bacterium | reverse complement strand
GGGCTGATTGAATTCGGCCAAAATCTCCAGGGTCTGAGTGCCAGGATTGACCTGCAGGTCTTTCTGCTTGAGTGTTAATGGATCGTTGGTCGCGTGAATACTCAATGCCTGACCCACTTGCAGCCCCCCTGCCAGACTGGTGGGGATTTGCGCACGTATCCAGGGTAGTGTCGATTCCTGCAATGCGGCGACAGGGCTGTTGGCGTGAAGGTAATCGCCAGTGTCGACGTGTCTCTGACTCAGTCTGCCGTCAACGGTGGCGACAATGAAATAGATACCGGGGCTAATGTCGCCGGAGCGCAGTTGCTTGAGGTCGGCCTGGTTAAAACCCGCCTGCTGCAATTTCTCTGTGAGCGCAAGCTGTTGAAACCTTGCCTGGTTGTAGTCAGCTTGCGTTTGCTTGAGCCGCTGGGCGGCAATAATGCCGGCTTCAAACAATTGCTGGTCTTTCTGGCGTTCAAAGCGAGCTTGATCGAGCAGGGTATTGGCGGCGAGCCATTGCTGTTGAATGTCCACTATCTGCTGGCTTCTCAGGCTGGCCAATACGGTGCCCGCCGTCACCTTCTCCCTCAGTGCAACACGCCATTTTTCCAGGATGCCCGCATAAGGTGCGATGATTGCCGATTGGCGTTGTGGGGAATTGATAACCCTTGCCGGTACTCGGGTGCCGGTGCGCGCATCGACACCTTTCACTGGCGCAAATACAATACCGTGGCGCTCGATATCTGCCTGACTGAGATCCAGCGTCTGTGCCCTGAGTAAAGGCGAGGTGGTGAGAGTGATTAAAAGCAGAAATAGCTGGACGCTTCTCATGGTAGTACCCCAACGCTTTGGTTAAATTCGCCAATAAGTCTTTGTTGTTTGAGCTGTAATAACTGGTATTCGGTGTCTGCGAGCTGCTGTTGCTGGAGGATCTGTACGACCCGCGCCATGGTGATCTCACCCAGTTCAAAGGCCTTGTGGGCCATGTTTGAACGCTGCCTGTTGAGGCTGACCTGCTCACGGCTCAGTTCGATGGCAGTCTGCGTGACCGCCAGTTCGTGTTCCACTTCATGCAAGGTTTGTTGCAGTTGACGCCTGGCGCTCAGGTACTGCACCTGAACCTCTGCCAGATGGCGGCGGGCGTCACTGGTTTGTGCTGATGCGTAGGCACTGGTGCCAAAAGGCACGCTGAAACCCAGAACCAGAGCATCGTTGTAATCTTCCGATCGTTCGCCGCGCAGTCTTTTGAGACCCACGTTGAGGGAGGGATTACCCCGAGCCTCTTCTTTAGTCTGGGTAATCTGGTCGCTGGCAATATCTACCGCACCTTGTAAGAAACGCAAGACCGGATGGTCGGGGCTAATCTCATCAAGTGCGGATTGCTCTTCACGAAAGTCGTGTGCTGGGCGTATAGAGAGTCCGGTGAGGTTGGCGTAGTTGCGCTGGGCGTCAACCCGTTCAGCATTTGCCTGCAGTAGGCCTCTCTCCTTTTCCAGCAGCAGGGTTTGGGCCTGTAGCAGCGCATCCTGGGAGGCATCGCCGGCGAGGAGCCGGTGTTGGGCAATATCGACCAGTTTGCGCGCTTCCTCTCTGGCATCTTCAGCCTTTTTAACGAGCATGTCTGTCTGGCGTATATCAGCTAATACCGTGCGTACTCGCCCGCTGATGAGCAGCTGTAAATAGTCTTGCCAGGCAACAAATTCCTGTTGGTAGGACTGCCCCAACTTTTGGCTGTTACGCCTGCCCTCAGCAGACCAGAGCTGCCATTCCAGGCCCACCTCAAGTTCCTGCAGGCCATTGTTGTCAAATACCTGGTCACCGAGGTAATTCAGAGACACTCGGGGGCTACCGGCCGTCCAGCTTTTAGATAGACCTTGATAGGCGAGGGCTTGCTGCTCTCTCGGTTGCCGGGTGGTGGATTCTGGCGCCTTCTTTAAAGCCGCCTCAAATACCTCGGCGTAGGTTAATGCCTCGCTACGCAGTAGTGTTATATGGTCGTGCGGTGTCGACTCTGCTGAAGCCAGAGTCGGCAAAAACACACTGAGAGCGGATAAAGCTAGAATCTGAATAAGTGGTTTCACGGGTTCGGGAATCCTCTATGTTTTCATCCTGGGTGAATAATAAAAAATGGCATGTCAAAAATTTGTCTACACAAGAACTAAAAACCGCTTGCAATGGGTCGTTATTATTCGCGCTCGGGTGCGTGCTCATTGTTGACATTTCTTTGGCATTGCTCGGGCGACAATGCCAATATCAATCTGTGGGCATAAGAGAAAAATTACTCGAGGACATTTCAGTGTGAAAATATTGATTGTCGAAGACAACAAGGATATCGCCGAAAACATCGCCGATTATTTCGAGCCTCTGGGCCACAGTCTTGACTTTGCAGCCGATGGGCTTGTCGGTCTGCATCTTGCCCAAAACCATGATTTTGATGTGATTGTTTTGGATCTTATGATGCCTCGCCTCGATGGTATGAGCCTGTGCCGAAAATTGCGCCAGGATCTGCATCTCGATACGCCAATATTGATGCTTACGGCCAAAGATCAGCTCGACGATAAGCTAGAGGGCTTTAAATCGGGGGCGGATGACTATCTGGTAAAACCTTTTTCCCTAAAGGAGCTGGAGGCGCGCCTTCTGGTTTTGATAAAAAGGGGGCAGACACAAAACCAGGAAACCTTACTGAGAGTCGCGGATCTCGAATATGAACCCGGCACCTACCAGGCAAGCCGCGCCAACATTGCCTTAAAACTCAATCCTATTCAGCGCAAACTGCTGGAGTTTTTGATGAGAAACTCCG
>JBFHDT010000360.1:0-2795 GCA_041584575.1 Porticoccaceae bacterium | reverse complement strand
CCCAGCCATAGTGTCCATGCTGAACAAGGCATGCGTGAATTATATCCGTCCCCCACTTCGGCGCCATCCATTTCACCATCGCAGCTTCCTTGGTGTGAGGTAGATTTTGGTCACGCAAAGCCAGGCCTTGATAGCAAAGTGCCCGTACAGCGGCCAGACGACTCTCATGTTCGGCCAGTGGAAAAGTAGTGCCCTGGAATTTGGCCAAAGGTTTACCAAATGCTTCACGCTCTTGAATGTACTGCCAGGTTTCATCGACCGAAGCCTGGGCACATGCGAGACATTGCAGGGCAATCAGAAAACGACTGAGGTCAAAACCCGCCATCACTTTGGTAAAGCCTTCTCCCTCGTTACCGAGCAGTGCTGACTCTGGGATTTCCACATCATCGAAGAAAACTGAACCACGACCCACCGATGAAGAACCCACATCGTCAAAGCGCGTACAGGTCACACCGGGTAAATCAAGGGGCACTAGAAAGGCAGACACACCGTGGGCACCAGGTGTGTCCTGATCTGTGCGGGCAAATAGCAACGACATCTCTGCCTGGGCTCCATAACTAATCGACGTTTTCTCGCCGTTAAGAATGTACTTATCGCCCTTTTTGGTCGCTTTCAAAACAAGATTCGCCGCATCGGAACCACCACGAGGTTCAGTCAAGCCGAGCTGGACAATTAGCTCGCCGGCCGCCATTTGTGGCAACACTTCTTCTTTCGTTTCAGTACTGCCGTACTTTTCAATCACGCAGCCAATTAAAGGTGTGGTCATACACATGTAGCTTAAATTAATATCAGCATACGCAATGGCCTCACAAATCACTCCCTGTACCATGCTCGATGCGCCAATACCGCCATTTTCCTCGGCAAAAATAGGGGCAATCAACCCCAACTGACCCAGTTGGCGTAGCAGCCCCCGGTCGAGAGTTTCATCTTTCGAGCGACCCATATAGCCTTCGGCCAGCTGTTCGCGGGCAAAACGTTCGGCAGTATCTTTAATAAAATTTTCTTCTTCACTTAACCACGGCAGGGTCATAACAGTCCTCTTCTATTCATCATGGATAACACCCGCCAATTAGCGAGCTCGTAAAATTCACTTTATCTTTTGGATCACTATTAAAAAAACGTATCAAACTTGTCGACTGAAGCCCTTGGCCATTTCTCGCAACTCAAACTTTTGAATCTTCCCACTGGCAGTCCGGGGCATATCACTAATTATTTCGAGATGCTCTGGCAAATAGTTTTTTGCCAATTTATTTTCGAGCAGATAATCGATCATATTCTGAAAAGTAAAGCTGGCGCCCTTGCTCAGGGTCACGAAACAGCAGCCTAATTCACCAAGCCGCTCATCGGGCATTGCCACTACGGCACAATCAATAATATCCGGATGCTTATAGAGAATATTTTCAACTTCAACCACGGGGATGTTTTCACCGCCACGAATAATAATATCTTTAGAGCGACCAGTGATACGAATATAACCATCGCTGTCCATTCGCGCCAAATCGCCGGTGTCAAAAAAACCATCCTCATCAACGTCGTAGGCTTCAGGACGTTTTAAATAGCCAATAAAAGTCGAAGCGCTTTTCTCAACTAAACGACCTTCTTCACCCTGCGGCAGAGTCTGTCCGTATTCATCAATAATTTTCACTTCACAGCCTGGCAAGGCAACACCATCACTGCCAAATATTTTTTCCGGTAAATCATTCAATTTCGTTGCAGTGACCACACCACATTCGCTCATACCCCAAATAGCCATCAGCTTAATAGAAAGCGCCTTTGTCGCTTTTTCTGCCAGCGCGCTAGGAATCGGGGCACCGCCACACACAAACAGACGGAAACGATCGGAATTACAATGCTTCATTTGCTCCGAGTTGCTTAAATCGGCCAAAAACGGCGTAGCGCCCATAGCAAAAGAGGCACGCTCTTCCGCTATTAATTTCCAGGCGGTGTTGACGTTCCATACGTCAAGAAGAATCATCTTGGTTTTCAGTGCCAATGGCACCCACATGCCATACATAAACCCGGTTAAATGGGCGAGTGGTGAGCCCATAAAAATATCGTCATCCTGGGTCAACGCACAGTTGTCGATCATGCCGTGCACACTAAACATAAAGGTGTTAGCACAATGCATAACCCCTTTGGGCATACCAGTGGTACCCGAGGTATAGAGCATTAAAACCACATCATTAGGGTCGAGTTGACGTTGCTTAAACAAGCTGGCGCTATCGGTCGTCAAACTATGGTTCAGCAAAGCGTTTTCGAAACCATTGTCGGCATCACTACCAACGACAAACAAGTGCTCTAATTTAGGAAGCTTGTCGCGTATTCCGTCAATCATCTGCTCATGATCAAAACCACGAAAAATTTTAGGCACAATTAATACTTTTGACTCGGCAAAAGCGACCATAAAAGACAATTCATGCTCGCGAAAGATGGGCATTAAGGGGTTGCTTACCGCGCCGATACGCAGACAAGCTAAATTGATGGCGACAAATTCCCACCAATTAGGCAATTGGAATGACACTATATCCTGCTTCTCAACACCATAATGGGCCAGAGCCACTGCCACACGCTCTGCTCTTTCGTTGAGTTCACGATAGGTCACCAGAATTTTTTCGCCCGTTTCTGTACGGTAGTCAACGATGGCGATATCGTCAGGACAGGATAAAAGAGCTGCATCGAAGGCATCTAGCATATTCTCATCTCGCCACAAGTCTGCAGCTCGCATGGCATCAATTCGATCCTGAGGGATAATGGGGTCAACTATCATTTTTTTCTCCAGCGCGTTATTTGCTTTG
>JBFHDT010000359.1:0-2799 GCA_041584575.1 Porticoccaceae bacterium | reverse complement strand
CAAGAATAATCGGCAGCAAGCCAAGTACAGTGGTGGCAACGGTCATTAACTTGGGGCGCAGACGGGCAACAGAGCCATCAACGACAGCGTCCATATACGATTGATCTGCGCTTTTATTCATTAATGCATCGCGAATAAATTCGATCATTAAAATACCGGTTTGTATGGCCACGGCAAGCACTGCAATGTAGCCAATAACCACGGCGGTAGTCAGTGTAAAACCTAGTGCCCACTGCAGTACCACGCCACCGATAAGGGCAAAAGGGGCAGAGAGTAAAATAAGCGAGCTTTCGAACAGTGATTTAAAAGCCAGCATTAGCAGGGCGAACATAATCACCAGAGTTAAGGGGACGATCCATGCCAGCCGGGCCTGAGCCTCTTCGGCATAGCGGTAGGTGCCGGTCCACTCTAGTGAATAGCCGGGGGGCAGGCTCAGGTTTTCTGCCAGATAATCGCGGGCGGCGTTAACATAGTCGGCGCTGGTGATATTTTGCAGATTGATATAAATATAGCCCGCTAAATCACCGTTATCATTACGGATCATTTCCGGCATTTTGCGCACGGCCACATCGGCGATAGCATTCAGCGGCACCGAGCGGCCATCGACTGTCATCACGGGGGTGCGACCGACCTTGCCCAGGGTGTCAATATATTCCGGCGAATACTGCATGCTCAGCGGCACCACCGTGTTGTCAGCCTGGGGGATATTCACCACGTTTTCACCGCCAATACCAAAGCGCACGGTGAGCATGGCTTCGTCGACCTTTACACCTTGTTCGGCGAGGCCCTGCAAATCATTTTGCACATCGACGTAATAGCCCTCGGAAATACGCTCGGCAATCACCCCCGCTGTACCGGGAAAATCACGCAGCAAGCTTTCAATTTGTTGGGAGATGTTTTCAATCACCGGAATTTCAGCACCCTTCACTTTAATGCCCACAGGGCTTTGGATACCTGTGTCTTGCATAATCACGCGCCCAGCAATGGGCTGGGTCCAGCTATTCACATAGCCGACAATTTGCAGGGCGCCATCTAGCTCGGCAATTAATTTCGCCTTTGTCATGCCCTCGCGCCACTGCTCTTTTGGCTTGAGTAGAATAGTGGTCTCTATCATTGTGGTTGGCGCCGGATCGGTCGCGGTATCGGCCCGCCCCAACTTGCCAAAGACTCGCTCTACCTCAGGAAAGGCCTTCAGCTTTTTATCCATTTGTTGCAGTATCCAGCCCGCCTCACGGGTCGGCAAACTGGGCAGCGTGGTCGGCATATAAAGAATGGAGCCCTCTTCCATTTCGGGCATATAGTCACGTTGAAAACCGCTGGCCAGCAGCAGGGCCAGCAGCAGTAAAACAATATTGGCGCTAAGAAAAAGGTAGCGGTGTTGAATTGTTGCTCGCAGTGAACGTCTGTAAAGCTGCACAAACCAGTTTTCTTGTTCTATCTGTGCCGGCGCGGCTTTGCCCTTAAATATCCAAACAATAATAACCGGCAGCAGGAAAAGGGTGAGCAAGGTCGAAAAGCCCATGGCCAGAGTTTTGCCGTAGGCGAGGGGGTCGAACAAGCGGCCTTCGCGCTCGCCGAGAAAAAATACCGGTAGAAAAGACACTAAAATTATTAATAGTGAAAATAGCAGCGGACGGGTCATCCGTGCTGTCGCACGAATAATAGTATCGACCTTTTGCTGAGTAGTGAGCTCTTTATCGCTGAGGCTTCTTTTCCGCGCCAGTTCGGTGGTGCAATTTTCGACAATCACTATCGTGGCATCGGCCATTTCACCAATAGCAATTGCCAGACCGGCCAATGACAGCAAATTAATAGTTTGACCAAAAAACGACAGGGGCAATACGGTAAACAAACAGCCGAGAACAATGACCACCACCGGGGCAACGGCAGCCCGACCATTGCGCAGCGCCCAAAAAATCACCAGCATCACAACAAATAGTTCGTAGGCCAGTGCGGTGGAAAAATTCACCAGCGATGCGGTAATTAACTGTGAGCGATTGTAAGTGGTGACAATCTCTATACCTTCAGGCAGCTCGGCCTGAATCTGCTCTAACCGGGTGTCGAGAGCATGGGAGACGGCGAGTACATTTTGCTCCTGCTCCATAATAACAATGGCACCCACCACCTCGCCCTCACCATCGAGATCGGCGATGCCGCGCCGGAGATCGTAATTAACCTGTAAATAGCCGATATCTTTTAGCGACACCGGGCGGCCATTACGGTCACTACCAACGACAATTAGCTCCAGCTTATCAAGCTCATCACTGTTTACGCCGCCGCGCAGCTGGTAGTCACGGTTGGTCAGCTCAATAGTCCGCCCACCGACCTGTTGAAACACGTTCTCCAGAGCCGTCACCAATTGACGCAGAGAGATGCCGGTCGCCGCTAATAAAGGCGGGAAGATCTTTAATTCAACCTGTCTCACTAGCCCACCGACCGTCGCCACTTCTGCCACACCGGGCACTGTCTGTAGTGCCGGCTCAAGCAGGCCCTCATTCAGCAAGCGCAGCTCACGCAAATCACGGGTTTGGTTGTGGTCACGTAGGGCGTATTCATAAATCCAACCCATGCTGCTGGCATTAGGGCCAAGGCTAATATTGGCATCGGCGGGCAGTTGTGAGCGAATGGCATTAATTTCATCCAGCACACGCTGTCGCACCTGCTCTCGGTGATCCGGGTTTTTAAGGATGACGTAAATAAAGGAGTAACCCAGGTGCGAGGTCGCGCGAATGGCCTGAATACTTGGTGCACCTTTTAAGGCTTGAATAATTGGCCCCGTGATTTCGCTTTCAAGCAGCT
>JBFHDT010000358.1:0-2814 GCA_041584575.1 Porticoccaceae bacterium | reverse complement strand
TATACGTAATAACGTGCGGCAATTGCAGCCGTGTGTAGCCCTGCAGGGCGCCTTTCGTATCTTTCAACAGTGTGGTTAGCATGGCTACCTCGATAAGAAATTTCTCTTCGGGACTAAGCTTATTGAGGAAAACTTAAGGCTTACTTAAGACTTAATTATGTTTTTGGAAACGATGACGCTTCACTAAGTGGTAAAAAATAGAGCGAAATAGGGAAACGCCTTGACTAAACTTTGCTTTTTTATAAGTTCTTAAGTCAGAAATTCACCTTTATTTCTACAATTATTGAAATCAAACTCATTATTAGGTTGCCCCAAGCAGGAATAGGTTTAAAATTAGCGCCCATTTTTGGCTCACTCGGCATTTTCTTTGTCAAAGGGTGACTTCTTTGTTAGGGCATATAGCTGTAGGCATGGCTTAGACCTTGTAAATTGTTGAGGTCGTGTATTCCTCTGATGTCCCAGTCTTAAATTTCAACGTAGATGTTTAAACCGAAGTAACTTGTAATCTGGAGGCAACAATTGATTAAACACTATACGGCCTTGGTCCTTGGCTTGTTAATGGCCACGCCTTTATGGGCGTCGGCAGAAGGCGGAGACAAGCTTGAACTGACCCATAACTGGGTTGGTTTTCTAGCCATCGGGATTTTCGCTTTCTCTTATATTTTCGTCATCCTTGAAGAAAAAATACATCTGCGTAAATCCAAGCCTGTACTCCTCGCTGCTGGCCTGATCTGGATTTTAATTGCCCTGGTTTACAATTCCCATGGCATGCCGCATAGCGTTGAACCGGCGATTCGGCACAACTTCCTCGAATACGGTGAGTTGTTTTTCTTCCTGCTGGTGGCGATGACCTATATCAACGCGATGCTCGAGAGAGGTGTTTTTGATGCCCTACGCAACTGGTTGGTCGAAAAAGGCTTTAGCTACCGCAGCCTGTTTTGGTTAACGGGCATTTTGGCCTTCTTTATCTCGCCCATTGCCGATAACCTCACTACCGCCCTCATCATGTGTGCTGTGGTGTTGACTGTTGGTAAGGGGCAACCCGCGTTTGTTTCAATTTCCTGTATCAATATTGTTGTCGGTGCCAATGCTGGTGGTGCCTTTAGTCCCTTTGGCGATATTACTACTTTGATGGTATGGCAAAAGGGCATGGTAGATTTTGGTGAATTTTTCGCCTTGTTTATTCCTTCAGCAGTCAATTTCCTGATTCCCGCATTTATTATGCAATTTGCCTTGCCTTCTGGTAAGCCGGCTGAAGTGGAGGGTGAGCAGGAGGGCCTGAAGTACGGTGGTATGGTTATTGTTGGCTTGTTCTTGCTGACAATTGTTACCGCAGTCTGCTTCCATAACTTCCTTCATATCCCCCCCGTTTTCGGCATGATGCTGGGTTTGGCCTATCTAAAGTTTTACGGTTACTACCTGCGCCAGCGCTCGAAGTCGTGGACGGCGGCAACCGAGGCGCCCCCAGGTTCAGCGTCTGACCCCTATGATTTTGATGTGTTTTCAAAAATTGCCCAGGCCGAGTGGGATACTTTGTTTTTCTTTTACGGTGTTATCTTAGCGGTTGGAGGTCTCGGTTTTATCGGCTATTTGGGTATGGCTTCAGAGTTTGTCTATGGCGAGCTTGGCGCCACTACAGCGAATGTGCTGGTGGGTATTATGTCGGCCATTGTCGATAATATTCCCGTGATGTTTGCGGTGCTAACAATGAACCCTGAAATGTCTCACTTTCAGTGGCTGTTGGTAACGTTGACAGCGGGAGTAGGTGGTAGCTTGTTATCAGTCGGTTCTGCCGCCGGTGTTGCGCTTATGGGGCAGGCCCGGGGTCAGTACACCTTTTTTGGCCATTTGAAGTGGACGCCGGTTATTGCTCTGGGTTATGGGGCGAGTATTTGGGTACACTTTTTAGTGAATGGTTAATCGTTAATGACTAATGCGTGAGGCTGGCAACGGCCTTGTTTCGAGTCAAAAAAGCCCACTTACAGTACTGTAAGTGGGCTTTTTTATAGCGCCGAAATAATGCGGTCTGTTAGTGCCTCTACAATTTTAAGCGGTTGAGTAGCCAGTACAATCTTTCGTGAGCCTTGGTGTAAGGAGGGTAAAACAACTCGGGTTTGCCGACTTTGGGGAAGGTGAATCGGGGCCGCAGCTTACTCATTTCCATAAAGCCTTCATAGCCATGGTAGTGGCCCATGCCGCTGGCACCAATACCGCCGAAGGGGATACTGTGTTGCAGGACATGAAAAATACAGTTATTGACCGTTACACCGCCTGATAACGTGCCATAAAACAGTTTTTCCTGAATGTCTTTGTCGTTACTGAATAAGTACAAGGCCAGTGGTGTATCGCGGGTGTTGATGTGGTCGAGAACCTCGTCGAGAGAGTCATAGCTGATGACGGTGAAGAGCGGGCCAAATATTTCTTCCTGGGCAATCCGCATATCCTCGTTTACGTCTAGCACGAGGTGGGGCGGGAATTTTCGCCACTCATCATTGAAGCCAGCAGTAGTTAGCTGTACGGCTTCAGCGCCTTTCGACACCGCATCATTCAGAGTTTCTTTCAGTCGAGTATAAGAGCGCTCATCAATAATCGATGTGTAATCATCCTTATTAGTATCAGGATAGCGTTCACGCATAATTTCACCGGCAATGCGCACAAAGTCATCGCGCTTGTGTCGGGGTACAAACACGTAGTCCGGAGCAACGCAGGTTTGCCCCGCATTGACATATTTTCCATACATAATACGGCTCACAGCTTCCTGCAAATCATAGTCATCACAAATAATGGTTGGCGACTTGCCGCCAAGCTCCAGTG
>JBFHDT010000357.1:0-2832 GCA_041584575.1 Porticoccaceae bacterium | reverse complement strand
GAGCCGCGATTGTTACTATCTAAGAGATCGTAGCGCAGCCCTACCTGCCACTGCGGTTTAAATTTATAAACCGTTTGGGCATACCAGCCTTTTTGATCACCGTCATAACTTGTCATTTCCGGAGGAGTGCCACTATTGAGCATCACGACTTCACCGTCTTCGTCACGATCAAAATATTCAAATTGAAATTTTAGCTGCTGGTTTTTTGGATTACCGTTGGGTGCCCATTTGTAAACTAGAGAAAGCGCATTAATTTCACTATCGCCACTGAAAGAGGGTGTTTCGGCTTCCTCGCCGTCATGCTCGTGACCACCGCTATCTCGTCCCTCGATATCATTTGCTTGCCAGTGGCTTAAGCCCAATTGCCAGCTGTGTGCAATGCCAATATCTCCACCTACATGGGCAAATGCTGTCCAGGCACCGATGCCATTAGTGCGGCCACCCGCGGGAAAACGACTGCCGCTGAAGAGCTCCGTCCCCAGTTGTAAAAACAGTTCGGTGGGTGCGAGCCAGGTCATTTGTACACCGTCATCAATTAATTGATCACCAAACAGCCCGCGGTATATCAAGGGGGCATCGGCAAAATCCCATGTATGAGCATGTTGCTGATTAAGGTAGCCAATCTCTGACAAAAAACGGCCCGCTTTTATGTTTAGCCCATTACCCAGAGCCAACGTTTGAATAAAGGCTTCTTCTAATTCAGTTTCTACCTCACCCTCGTGATCATCAAAGGCAAGGGTGATTTTGCCATAGAATTTGTCATCAATATTGGCGCTTATAACGAGTTCACTATGGCCCACCGAAAAGCCTTTTTCACCGAGGCCGGCCTCGTTACCCAGGGCAAAGCCCGGTATTTCATAGTCTTCAGGATTGTTGTCAAAGCTCGCAAAACGGCCATCAAGAACGAGGCTAATGGCCGGGTTGAAGCTGTTTTGCCCTGAAGAGACGGGTCTCGAGGCGTTGCTTTGTTCTACCTTTACGGCGAGTTCCTGAGTTTGCTCATTGGCCTGTTGTGCACTTTGCTCTGCTTTTGACAGGCGATCTTCCAGCGCCTTAATCGCCTGCCCATATTCTTTTTTAAGTGCATCGAGTTGTTGTTTCATGGCTTCGGTTTCACTGTCAGCCAAAGCCAGGTTTGAATTGAATAGAGCAGCTGTTATTGCAGCCATTACTAATGGTTTATTCATGAGTATTCCTTCCGCAAACGAAAAAAGTTCGCCACCAGGCATAAGCGCTGGTGGTGGTTAAAAAAATGTTGTTTTTTTTACGTAAGAGAAGGAGGGGCGCGGGAGAGGTAGGGCGTTATGGTCAGGCTTGAAAAAGCCCTGGTAAAACGTGCGGTAAGAAGAGACGTGTTGGGTAAAGGAACTGTTTTTACAGTGTGAGAAATTAAAGCATTACCTAATTTTTCACACTGTAAAAATATCTGGCACGATTGTTCTTGAGCGTGAGAAAGATGCTCTATGGAATGGGTAAACACACCGAGCTGCCCTATAAGCAACAACATGCTTATAAACGCTATTTTAATTCCGATGTGATTTCGTTTGATCATTAAACGTATTTGCGCATTCTTTCGGAGTTTAGGAGCTAGGAGTTTAGGGACTAAGGACTGCGTCCCTCGCTAACAGGTGATGCTATCACGGCTAGCCTGGTGTAGATAGGCCGCCGTTGACGCTCAGGGTTTGCCCGGTGATGGCATCAGAAGCAGGGCTGGCAAAAAAAGCAATGGTCTCGGCGATATCTTCACACTGCACATCAAAAATCATGCGTTTTTTTAATTTATCGAGCATGCCTTTTTTGTGATTACCTGCGGCATCTTTTTCATCCTGCAAAGGCTCCGAGCTTTCCCCCCAGCGAGGGATAGCGTCGGAGATAAAGCTCATTGAGACTGCGTTAATACGGATTTTATCGCGGCCCAGTTCTCGGGCCAGTGCTCGTGACATTTGCATCATGCCAGCAGTTGAACCGCCGATCATCGATTCACCCACCGTGGCGATGCGCCCAGCATCAGTGCCCACTAGTACCACTTTGCCACCACCAGCTTTACTCATATGAGGTGTCACAGCTTTCAGCGCATAGGCGCGAGTCAGCCAGTGGGTCTTAATATAGTAGTCAAGATCGTCGGTGCTCATTTCCTGAAACAGGCGAAAGGGAAGAGAGTCCTGACTGGCACCCGCACCACTGGCGACCAGAATGTCAATTTTACCCAGCCGCTCTACAATCCTGTCGGCCATTTGCGTCATGGCTTCTGCCTGGGTGAGGTCGGCCTGCTCAAATATCGCAGAGCCTCCTGCGGCAGTAATTTCCTCAACGACGGTTTTACCGGCCTCTTTATTGCGACCATTAATAATGACAGTGGCGCCGAGGCTCGCGAGCTTATGGGCGCTGGCACGGCCAATATAAGCGGTGGAGCCGGTGATTAGAGCAACTTTTCCCGAGAGATCGAAAGTGGCGAGTGACGGTGATTGTGGGCGCATGTTGATTTTGACCTTGTTGTATTTCCGAAGTCTGCGAGTCTAATCGACGAGGGCTCATCGGTGAAGCCTGTAAGCGCGACTACGTAGTTTTAAACAGTGTGGTCTTCAATGAGCTATATCGCCTAGAATGTGCGGTCGTTTCTTTATATGAGCTTGCTCTGTCCGCTACTCTAGCTTGTAAAAATCACACTAATTTAATGAGGGTTTTATGTATTTAACGCAAACACTGCGACGTTCGGCTCAACGGCGGCGATCTGCAACAGTTCTGGTCTGTGGTGAGAAAAACCTGACCTGGGGTGACTTCGAAAACCGCTGTGCTCGTTTGGCGGCAGGTCTTGTTGCCTCAGGATTAAAG
>JBFHDT010000356.1:0-2843 GCA_041584575.1 Porticoccaceae bacterium | reverse complement strand
GATCGGTAGACAGCATTGGCACACAATCAACCGGATTAGCCACCGTTTCCAGCTCATGCCAACACTTATCGCGACCCCGATGCATCTCACCCCGCGATTGCTCGCGCTGTAGAATAATGCACGTCTGGGGCTTATGGTTAGCGAGCTCGATAGCCTCATCGAGCAGCGGTTTATAGGGCACCAGGCGCCCGGGTTCGATACCACAGGAGGCAGCGATCACCATTTTCGCTTCTATATCATCAATGCGCACCGCCAGTTCATTGGCCGCAAAACCGCCGAATACCACCGAGTGCACAGCACCAATGCGCGCGCAGGCCAGCATGGCGATAGCAGCTTCCGGCACCATTGGCATATAAATAATGACCCGATCGCCCTTGGCAATACCCTCAGATCGTAGTGCGCCAGCGAATGTCGAGACGCGCTTGAGCAGCTCACGGTAGCTAAAGCGCAATTTGGTGCCAGTTACCGGGCTATCGTAAATCAGCGCATCCTGGTCGGCACGGTCGGCGACATGCCGGTCGAGGGCGTTGTAACAGGCATTCGTTTCACCATCGGGAAACCATTGTAAGAAAGGTGGATTGGTGTCATCGAGAATCGTCGATGGGGGCTTGTACCAATGGGCAAGATTTGCAGCTTCACCCCAGAAAGCCTTAGGGTTTGCTTGTGACGCGCGATAAACCTCGTCGTAATTTTCTGCCATGATAAGTCCCCTTTATTTTTTATCACCGCCCAGCAGCAATGCTATTGCGCCTTCAAGACTGGTGTTTTATAGCGCATATTAAACACCGATGACAAAAGCGCTTCAAGAAAAGCTCAAGCTTGCATGATGAAAACACGACCTATCTTCTTCTTTTAATACTTATCTAATAGCGCACGACAGTATTCAAACCCGGGTTGAATCAGTTGTCGCCAAACTTACGCCACAATACTTACAGTAATGAGCGTCGCTTTCGTGACCTGAACGCCCACAGTTATGACAATTTCTATTAACCCGCGAGCGGCCCATCTCACTCGCTAGCTCGGCGGTAATAATGCCCGTGGGAATGGCGATAATCGAATAGCCCAGTAGCATTGCCAACGTCGAAATAAACTGACCGAGCACTGTTTGCGGCGTGATATCACCATAACCCACGGTGGTAATAGTGACGATCGTCCAGTAAATGCTTTTTGGGATGCTCGTAAAACCGTGCGTAGGGCCTTCAACCACAAACATCAAACAACCAAAGATAAAGCTCAGCACAATGACAGTGACGAAAAACACCAAAATTTTGCGCCGCGCCATATACAGCGAGCGCATCAAGACATTCGCCTCATTCATATAACGCACTAATTTGAGTACGCGAAAAACACGCAGTACCCGTAGCATGCGAATCAACAACAGATAATTGGCCCCCGCCACCACCAGTGCTAAATAGGAGGGGACAATAGAAATCAAATCGACCAGGCCAAAAAAGCTGAAAATATAGCGCAGAGGCCGTGGGGATATATAAACACGCAGAAAATATTCAATCGTGAATAAAAGGGTAAAAAACCACTCAATATAAAAGAACCAGACACCGAAGCGCGTGTGCAGGCTCTCCACCGAATCGAGCACCACGGCAGCCACGCTAAGCAGAATGGCGTAGATTAAAACCAGGTCAAAAAGCTTGCCGGCAGGTGTATCGGTACCAAAAATCACCAGGGCTATTTTTGCTCTCATGCCATGCATCGATCGATTACCACCGCTTTTAAAGAAACATCTGTTTTCTGAGATACAAAATCAACGCTGTACAATGACAAATGCCAAACCACTAACGCCAAACTTAATATCGACACCAAGCTTAATATCAACTCTATCAGGCTGATACTATCACGCCATGACAACATCAAGCCCCAATCCCACACCTCTGTTGAGAACCTTAAGTCTGGCGCAGATTACACTCTACGGCATAGGCACTATTCTCGGTGCCGGTATTTATGTGCTGGTGGGCGAGGTCGCCAATATCGCCGGCAGCCACATGCCTCTGGCCTTTGTCCTTGCGGCATTGGTGGTCAGTTTTAGTGCTTATTCTTACGGGCATTTGTCACGGCTTTATCCAGTTAGTGCTGGCGAGCCAATATATGTTCAGCAGGCCTTCGCCCTGAAAAGCCTTTCCACGGCAGTGGGTTATGCCATTGTCTTTGCTGGCGTTGTTTCGGCAGCCACCATTGCGCGTGGTTTTAGCGGCTATTTCGCCGTATTTTTAGCGCTACCTGACACCCTGACTATTTCAGTGCTCATTATTTTGCTCACCGCCATTGCCGCCTGGGGCGTTAAGTTATCGGTAACAGTAGCGATCGCCACCACCCTGCTCGAGCTGCTCGGCCTCGCCTTTGTGATTTATGCCGGTGCCGATAAATTACCCGCGCTATTCAATACGACAAACAGTACCTTAATACCCGAAAACCTCGTCGCCTGGCAGGGTATCGGTGCGGGTGCTTTTCTCGCTTTCTACGCTTTTATTGGCTTTGAAGATATGGTCAACATGGCCGAAGAAGTTAAGCAGCCCGAAAAAAATATGCCCCGTGGCATTCTGCTGGCATTGGCCACGGCCTGCCTGTTGTATTTTATTGTCACCCTCTGTGCGCTGGCCGCCGTGCCATTGCAAGAATTAGCCGCCTCGAAAGCGCCATTGGTGCTGGTGGTTGAAAAAAACACCGCTATTCCGATTGCACTGATGAGTGCTATCAGCATCGTCGCCGTGGTCAACGGTGCCCTGCTACAAATCATTATGGCCGCACGGGTGCTTTACGGCATGGGTAAAAAAAGCATGGCGCCTGGTTTTTTGGCCAAGGTTCACCCCCGCAGACAAACCCCTTTAAGT
>JBFHDT010000355.1:0-2847 GCA_041584575.1 Porticoccaceae bacterium | reverse complement strand
GATTTAGCAGGAAAAGTCGCCTTTATTACCGGGGGTGCCAGCGGCATGGGCCTGGGCATGGCACGCGCCTTTGCCACTGAAGGCATGAAACTGATGCTCGCCGATGTCAACGAAGCACGCCTCGCTGAAGTCGAACAGGAGTTTAAAGACAAGGGTGTCGACGTTGCCACCATCCTTTGCGATGTTACCAAGCTCGAGCAAGTCAACGCCGCTGCCGATGCCACGATTGAACGCTTTGGCAAAGTGCATGTGCTGTGTAACAACGCCGGCATTAATGTCGGCGGTACCTATGAAGAGCTTTCCCAACAAGATTGGGACTGGGTGATCGCCGTCAATCAACTTGGCGTGCAGTACGGCATCAGCGCTTTCTTGCCAAAAATTAAAGCTCACGGTGAGGGTGGCCATATTGTCACCACATCATCCATGGCGGGTATGGTCAACGCCGGGCCAGGCTGGGCGCCCTATAACGCCAGTAAGTTTGCCGTCGTGATTATGAACGAGGTGCTCTATAGTGAGTTAAAAGAGACTAATATTGGCGTTTCGGTGCTCTGCCCCGGTGCTGTCGCCACCAACATTATTGAAGCCGCCGACAGTCGCCCCTCAGACTTTGGCAGCTCAGGTGACAAACCGGTTATCGCCGGTGATGTCGCCGAATTGCTAGAACACGGCCTCGACCCCGATGTGGTCGGCAAGCTGGTTCTAGAAGGTATTCAGGAAGAGCAATTCTATCTCTTCACCGACCCACGAATGTTCAAAGCCGTAGAGCGACGCTTTGAGCGTATTCAGCGAGGCTTTGACTGGTCGGCAAATTCCCGCGCCTTAGTTGACGCTAAAGCACCTGGGTCAACAGCAAGCTAAATAAGCCAGCAACAATAAGCAGGTAAAGGTGCTGCCTGCTTATTGTTGATTGAATAACGGCAACAGCCAAACCAAACAGACTTTAAGATCAACAGTGTCGGTCGAACCTCTATAAATTAGCGAAAATGATGCGCTAATCCCCTCGAAAAGCAACCAACACCAATAAAATAACACCTTCCCGTCAACGATGCAGAGGCGATTCTGCATGAAAAAAGTAAAGTATTCAGACAATCGGCGCTGACAAAAAATAGGCCGCCCTTATTGCGAGTACTACAGATTAGCTCGTTTGATAAACGTGGCCTGAAGGCACTGTTACGAGCTGACCTGCTCGATGGCAAGCGACCTAACGCCCATCAAATGGTGCTCATCTTCACGTTAATGACACAGTGGTATAGTATTGTTTGCTTTCCTATAGAGAGGGCAAGCGCATGCAAATGGACACGCCAAGTCAATTTAGTAAAACAACATTGATTCTCCACTGGATCGTCGCAATCACTATCATCGCCCTGCTGGCAGTGGGCATTTATATGGAGGAAACGGAAACCTATAGCCTGTACCCCTGGCATAAATCATTTGGCTTCTTAATCTTTTTTGTCATTCTGGCGAGGGTCTTATGGCGTATAAAAAATGGTTGGCCCGTTCCCGTGGGGCAGTACCAACGTTGGGAAACGTTGTTGGCAAAAGTGGTTCACTACGTGTTGATCATCGGCACCGTTCTTATGCCGCTTTCCGGCTTTTTAATGTCTGCATACGGCGGTAGTGGTGTCGACGTATTCGGTATTGAAGTTGTCGCCCGCAATACCGATCCGGAAAACCCCATGAAATCGATGCCGCACAACAAAGAAATTGCCTCGTTCGCCCACGAAACCCACGGCTTGGTCGGTTACGTTTTAATAGGTGCCGTCTTATTGCATATCGCCGGCGCGTTAAAACACCACCTGATTGATAAGGACGGGACTTTACGCCGCATGCTGGGTTCTTCAGTATAAATAGTATCAACAGGCAGCATTGCCGCCAGGCGACTTATCGGTTCATTGAGTGCCTGGCGTTTATTCAACGATCACCTCTGTCCCGTAAAGCAGAAATAAGAAGGTATGCGGCATTCTTTTTATTTAGGCCACGGGCCTTAGCTTGTTCCGAGCATTAGCAGGAATGTGTTTTTACTATTCCAAGTGTATTGTTGATTTTGTAGACAACTGGGTTGTCGTACTAAACTGAATAGTCGCCTTCAAGAAGCAAAGTCTCCAAACGCCGAGTGACACTCTTTTCATCCGGCGTCATACTGCTGAGGCTTTGTCTGTTTAAGGGTGAGTGAGTTTTGCGGTAATCCAACGCGTTCCAACTCTCAGCTCACTGAACTCTTATCGCCCATTCCTTCTTCATGCCTGATTTTAAGGCCAACTACATTTGCAAGGCTTTACACTCGAGGTAATCATCCAGTGCATAAGGACCGTGTTCGCGTCCATTGCCCGATTGTTTAAAGCCGCCGAAGGGGGCCATCATATTAAAACCGCCGCCATTAATAATCACATTGCCGCTGCGTAGACGGCGAGCGATTCTACGGGCGCGTTCTTTATCTTTTGACCAAACGCCACTCGACAAACCATAAATAGTGTCATTGGCAATGCGAATAGCATCCTCTTCATTTTTGTAAGGGATGATACTCAATACCGGGCCAAAAATTTCTTCCCGAGCAATGGTCATATCCTGACTGACGTTGCCGAACACAGTGGGTTTAATAAAAAAGCCTGTAGGTAAATCATCAGGTTGTTCGGGGCCGCCACACAATAGCTCGGCCCCTTCTTCTATACCCTGGCAAATATAGTTTCGTACTCGCTCTTGTTGAACCTTTGAAATAACAGGGCCCAGTTTTGCTTCGGGGTCGTTAGATGGCCCAAGCGTTAAACTCTGCGCCACTTCTACCGCTTTTCTAGCGACCCTTTCGTAGTCGGCCTCTGGCACCAACATACGGGTGTGAGCAGCACAGGT
>JBFHDT010000354.1:0-2849 GCA_041584575.1 Porticoccaceae bacterium | reverse complement strand
TTGCCGGGGCTCATGCCACAGGCGTAGAGCACCGTCATTTCACTGTCGACATAGAGCCGACCATAGACCAGTAAAATACCGAGAAAAAAGGCCAGGGGTAAAATTAATTCGAGAAAACCGGGTAGACGATAACCGATCACGGCAAAGAGGATATTCGCGTCAAGCAGGCCGGCGGCCGCTTCGGCGAGATATTTCACGAAGCGCCCACTAATAATAACCAGCATCAGCACCGCGCAAACGGCAGCCGTCGTACCGAGCAAATCTCGGGCGATGTAGCGAAAAATAATCACAGAAAGTGGCGCAACCTTGTTAATTTAATTTGTTCGTCAAAAAGCATCATTTTAAGTCCGCAACGTTTGGTCTCAACAGAGCCATGGCATACACTAACAGCCGTAAATAATTATCCAGTATTTGATAACTTTTGTCTCGGGAGACCCCATGGAGATTGTCGCACGTTCCACCAATCCACTCACACTGAAAGCCGATTGTCTGGTTGTCGCCGTCCCCGCTGACAAGAAGCTCAGCGCCACGAGTGCCGCCATCGACAAAGCCACCGACGGACTCATCAGCCGCAGACTAGAAGATAAGGATATTAGTGGTGAATGTGCATCGACCTTGATGCTGCACGAACCCAACGGTATAAATGCCAAACGTCTGTTGCTAGTGGGCACCGGTGCTGAGGCAGTATCAAGCAGGGATTTCTTAAAGATCGCCCGCACTGTCGCCAAACAAACAAAAAGTGATGCCATCGCCTCTGTCGCAACAACTCTGACCGACGTCGAGCTAAGTGACCAGGACACACGCTGGGCCGCCCAACAGCTGGCCCAGCAATTTATTGAAGCCAGTTATACCTTTAACGGGGGCAAACCTCTACCCGCCAGCAAACGCAAACTGAAAAAAGTCACCCTGCTTTGCAGTGATAAGAAAGCCCAAAGTGCAGCACAGGCCGGCCTCAATTACGGCCAGTCCGTTGCCATTGGTGTTAATCAGGCCCGTTTGTTGGGTGATTTAGCCGCGAACACTTGCACCCCCAGCTATTTGGCCAAGCATAGCCGCGCTCTAGCTCGCAAACACAAAAGCATGAGCTGCCAGGTTTTGTCAGAAAAACAAATGGCTGAACTGGGTATGGGTTCACTGTTGTCGGTCACCGCTGGCACAGAAGAACCGGCCCACTTAATTGCCCTCGATTACAAAGGCGGTAAAAAAGGCGCCAAGCCGATCGTATTAGTGGGTAAAGGCGTGACCTTCGATTCCGGTGGCATCAGCCTTAAACCGGGCGCGAAGATGGATGAAATGAAGTACGACATGTGCGGTGCAGCCAGTGTACTCGGGGTAATGGAAGCCCTTGCCGATGCCGCCCTGCCCATTAATGTGATCGGTGTCATTCCCGCCGTCGAAAATATGCCCAGCGGTAAGGCCACCAAACCTGGCGATGTGGTGACCTCCATGTCGGGGCAAACCATTGAAGTACTCAACACCGATGCCGAAGGCCGCTTAATACTTTGCGACGCCCTCACCTACGTGGCGCGCTACAAACCCGACACGGTGATAGATATCGCGACCCTCACTGGCGCCTGCATTGTCGCACTGGGTTCACATGCCTCCGGCCTCTACAGCAACGACGATGACTTGGCGCAAGATTTACTTGACGCTGGCCAAAGCGCTGGCGACCGCGCCTGGCAAATGCCCCTTTGGGATGAATACAACCAACAGCTGAAAAGTAACTTTGCCGATATGGGCAATATTGGTGGCGCCGGTGGTGGCAGTATTACTGCCGCCTGCTTTCTCTCCCGTTTTACCAAAGACTACCGCTGGGCTCACCTCGACATAGCTGGCACGGCCTGGTTATCGGCTGGCCCTAAAGGGGCAACTGGCCGCCCGGTGCCTTTATTAATGGAATATTTGCGCAACCGAGCCACGGCATAGCGCGTAGTAAATAGAAGACATGACTCTTTCCCTATGACAAAAGTACATTTCCACCAATTGCAGGGCAGCAGCGAAGAGACCATCGCCCGCGCCCTGCAATTAGTTTGCGAGCTTGCCAATGAGGCCGGTAAAAAACAGCACAGGGTGCTCGTTTACTGTCGTGATAGTGAGCTCGTGAAAAGACTTGAGCAGAGTCTCTGGCAACATATTCCCAGTAGCTTTCTCGCCCACAGCACAAACGCTGACGATCAGGCACCGATTTATCTTTGCAGTAATGAAGAGCCCGGCGACTACCACGACATGATGATTAATCTCGATAGCCATACACCCACCTGGTTCAGTCGCTTCGAGCATCTCGCCGAACTCATTTACGGCGACGAAACCCAGATACAAACTAAACGAGAACGCTTTGCTCACTACAAACACCTCGGTTACCCCCTGGGCTTTAGCAAAGTTGAAAACCTTAAAGGCGCACCCGTGCTCTTATAGTTATCACCGGCGATTATCACCTATAGAGTAACGTCCGCTCGCCCCGTATAATTCGCCACCCGTTAAAACCCATCCTTCAAGACAGCTTTTCAACTTAATACAGGTACGCAAACCCATCATGGAAAAAACCTACCAGCCCCAAGCCATCGAAAGTCATTGGTACAAAATTTGGGAGGAGAGCGGCCATTTCAAACCCTCCGGTAGCGGTGACCCCTTTTGCATCATGATTCCGCCGCCCAATGTCACCGGCAACTTGCACATGGGCCACGGTTTTCAGGAGGCCATTATGGACGGTCTAGTGCGCTACCACCGCATGAAGGGCGACAACACCCTGTGGCAAGTGGGTACCGACCATGCCGGTATCGCCACGCAAATGGTGGTTGAGCGTCAGCTTGAGGCCGACGGTATTAGTCGTCACGATCTCGGGCGTGATA
>JBFHDT010000353.1:0-2858 GCA_041584575.1 Porticoccaceae bacterium | reverse complement strand
GCATTAAAATTCACGTTGCTCCGGCTTGCAGTGACGTACCCGGCGGCGTTGATACCGAAGAGGATTTACAGGCAGTGATTCGATATATTGAAAAGGCGAATGACTGAAGTGGCAAAGACTGAAGTCGCGGTTCTGTTTGTTTGTCTGGGTAATATTTGCCGGTCACCCACCGCACACGGAGTGTTTGAAAAGCGGGTGGCTGAGGAGGGTTTGGCGAGCAAAATTTACATTGACTCGGCAGGTACCGGTGATTGGCATCTTGGCGAGCAGCCCGACCCCCGAACGCTGTTAGCGGGACAGCAGCGTGGTTATGATTTGAGCCACTTGCGGGCACGGCAGGTAAAAGCAGAAGATTTTGATTTGTTTGATTATATTCTGGCAATGGATAGAAAGAATCTGGCGAATTTACAGCAATTGAAGCCGCGTCATTTTACGGGCCATTTACGTTTGTTTTTGCCCTTTGGGCGGGACCTGGTCGATGAAGTCCCAGACCCTTACGCCGGGGGTACAGAAGGTTTTGAGCAAGTGCTGGATATGGTGGAGCAAGCGGCAGAAGGGTTATTGGCGCATTTGTGTGATGCTCATTTAAACGAATTCCCTTCGAGCCAGTGATTTGAATATAAAGACCAATGTTAGTCTTCAAGCGTTAAATACGCTAGCCCTGCCGGGGTCGGCTGAGTTTTTTATTCGGGTGCACAACAATGACGAGTTAGCCGAAGCGCTCGCCTACGCTCACAATCATAAATTAAAGGTTACCGTGTTGGGCGGAGGTAGCAATGTGGTACTGGCCAGCGATATATCAGGACTCGTTATTCAAATGGCGACCCGTGGTATTGCGCGTAGTGAGCAAGGGGGCAATAGTAAAGTGCTTCATTGGACGGCTGCAGCCGGTGAGAATTGGCATCAGTTTGTACAGCACACTTTGGCGGAAAAGAGTTACGGCCTTGAAAACTTGTCATTAATTCCCGGCCTTGTCGGCGCGGCACCGATACAAAATATTGGAGCCTATGGGCTGGAGATTTGCGATCGTTTTGTCAGCCTACAGGCACTTGAAATAAATACTGGCAAAACAGTGTATTTTAGTAAAAGCGACTGTCAGTTTGGCTATCGTGAAAGTGTTTTTAAACAGAGTGCAGCGGGGCAATTTATCGTTACTTCTGTAACTCTGGCTCTAAGCGAGCAGCCCAATGTTGATATTTCTTACCCAGCCCTGGCGGCGGCATTGTCTGCGACATCGCAAATTAGCCCTCAGCAAGTGAGTGAGGTGGTGTGTCGTATTCGTCAGCAAAAGTTGCCCGACCCAGCGGAGCAACCCAACGCAGGCAGTTTCTTTAAAAATCCGGTTATCAGCAAAGATCGTTGGCAGCAATTGCGGGAAAAACACCCCAAACTGCCCGGCTATCCCCAGCTCGATGGTGGGGTCAAACTGCCCGCTGCCTGGCTAATAGACCAGGCAGGCTGGAAGGGTGCGGCGGGGCAGGGTTGTGGTGTGCATCGCGAGCATGCCCTGGTGCTAGTGAATTGCGGTGCGTGCAGTGGAAGGCAGCTGATGGACTTGGCTGAAGATATTATTGTGGATATTGAACGGCGCTTTGGTATTCTTCTAGCTATTGAACCGCAGGTTTTGGGCGTATCAACGCCGCCATAACTTCTGGAAAAGGGAATTAAGCCAGTGAATGAAACATTGCATAGAGTGATTGTTGTCGATGATCATGACCTTGTGCGCATGGGCATCTGCGGTTTAGTTGATGACATCGATTGTGTCGTTGTTGTTGGCGAGTGTGCCAGTGGCGAAGAGGCACTGGGCATGGTGCGTGAGTTACGGCCCGACATTGTCTTTATGGATATTCGCATGCCTGGCATGGGGGGGCTTGAGGCCACAGATCGTCTGTTGGCCTCTCATCCGGACCTTAAAGTGATTGTGATTAGCGCGTTTAATGATGAAATTTATCCCACCCAGTTATTAAAGGCTGGTGCTGTGGGTTATATCACCAAGAATGCCGAGCACGATGAAATACGTCAGGCGATACACAAGGTGCTCGCTGGTGAGGTTTATGTGAGCTCAGCCATCGCCCAACAACTGGTTATTAATGGTTTATCCTCAGGGCAGGAGGCATCGCCCTTTGCGCGTCTGTCAAAGCGAGAGCTGCAAATTACACAAATGATATGCAGTGGCCATCGGCCCAATAAAATAGCTGCCGTGCTCAACGTCAGCCCCAAGACGATTAACACCCACAAATACCGGGTATTTGAAAAACTCAATGTGCATAACGATGTTGAGCTAACGTTGACCGCTGTAAAATACGGTTTGGTTGACCCCGATGAAATTATTTAGACGCCCCCGCCTTATTGGCTAGTTTTATGTCTTTTGATGCCGCCACTTTCCTTAAGAGCCTGACCTCCCGCCCCGGTGTTTATCAAATGCTGGGCGAAGACGGCGCTGTCTTATACGTTGGTAAAGCCAAAAATCTACGCAAGCGTGTAGGCAGCTATTTTCGCCAAAGTGGTTTGGCACCTAAAACCCATGCTTTGGTTAAGCGCATTGCTAATGTTGAAGTTACGGTTACTGAGACCGAGCTTGAAGCTTTATTGCTCGAGCAAAACCTGATTAAGCAATACAAGCCGCCCTACAACATATTGCTGCGCGACGATAAATCTTATCCCTATATTTTTCTTTCGAGTAATGATGAGTTCCCCCGGCTCTCTTTCCACCGGGGAGCAAAGCGGCGCAAAGGTCAATATTTCGGCCCCTTTCCTGGTGTGCAGGCGGTGCGCGAAAGCATGAGCTTTTTGCAGAAGACCATTCGCGTGCGCCAGTGCCAGGACAGCTTTTTTAAAAACCGCTCTCGACCTTGCCT
>JBFHDT010000352.1:0-2859 GCA_041584575.1 Porticoccaceae bacterium | reverse complement strand
GTGCCGAATGATGGAGGCACAACGATTCAGTGGCGCCCGACAGCGTCGAACGAAACACTGATTAAAAGGGCGCGCCTGCTGGCGAAAGTGCGAGAGTTTTTCGCTTTGCGTTGCGTGCTGGAAGTTGATTTACCCGTGCTGGGTGAACGTACGGTCAGCGATCCCCACCTCGACAGTCTGTCTGTCGAGGGCTCAGGACAATATTTACAAACGTCCCCCGAATACTTTATGAAACGGCTACTGGCATCTGGTAGCGGGGCAATTTACGCCCTTGCTAAAGCCTTTCGTGCCGGCGACAGAGGGCATCAACACAACCCTGAATATACCTTGCTGGAGTGGTATCGCCCCGGCTGGGATGAAAACCAGTTGATGGCAGAACTCGCTGATCTTCTGCTGAGCGTTGGGTGTACACCCAACGCTGTTGCTCAACGAGTCACCTACCGGGATATTTTTTTGGCCACGGTAAAACTTGACCCTCACAGGGCAAGCCTTGCGCAATTAACAGAGTTAGCGAGCGATATCGCCCAGCGTGATATGAGTGGTGAAAGTCGGGCCACCTGCCTGGATTTGATTTTTAGTTTTGAAATTGAAGCTCGCTTGCCAGCAGGAATCGTGTTCGTACACGACTACCCTGAGTGTCTGTGTGCACTGGCGCAGCTCGGTGTCGATGAACAAGGTGTTACCGTGGCGCGGCGTTTTGAGGTGTTTCTCGATCGCGTAGAGTTAGCCAACGGTTATTTTGAATTGCTTGATGCCGACGAGCAGCGTCGACGGTTTAGTGAAGACAATCGTCAGCGAAAAGCCATGGGTAAAGCCGAAGTTTCGGCGGATGAAAAGCTACTGGCAGCCCTTGACGTGGGCCTGCCGTCTTGCGCCGGGGTGGCACTCGGTATCGATCGCCTGTTAATGCATCTTGTTGGTGCGCAGCATATCGACGAGGTGATCGCCTTTTCTAGTTGAGAGACTGTTTCTTACTAAGATAAGGATTCCTCTTTTTTTATTGGCGTTTTCTTTTAAAGGCACAATTTAAGGGATCAATTTTTAACGATACCGTCTTTCTTTCATCATTAAAGACTCCGGTTCAAATTGCCAGCCCAGTTCGTTGCGGTAATCATAGTCTTTAATCTCCCGTGCAGCCTTCAAGTCGGTGATCCATCTTTTCTGCCGGATCATCGTCATGGGTTGAGCCGACTATTTTTGCAGGCACTCCGGCAACGATAGAGTGGGGTGGTACATCTTTTAGCACCACGCTAGCGGCGGCAATTTTTGAACCTTCACCAATTTCTATATTACCGAGAACTTTGGCGCCGGGGCCAATCAGCACCCCGCGTCGGACTTTCGGGTGGCGGTCACCCGACTCTTTGCCGGTACCGCCCAGCGTGACCGATTGTAAAATGGACACGCAATCTTCGACTACGGCTGTTTCCCCAATCACCAAACCCGTAGCGTGGTCAAACATAATACCCCTGCCAATTTTCGCAGCGGGATGAATGTCGACACCGAGCACCACTGATATACGGTTTTGCAGTACCAGTGCCAGAGGTCGTCGCTGGTTGTGCCACAGCCAGTGGGCGACGCGATAGGCGGTGAGGGCGTGAAAACCTTTGTAGTAGAGGAAGGGCGTGGAAAAATCGTGGCTGGCGGAATCCCGCTCGTAAATGGCAATGATGTCACAGCGTGCCTTATCGATAATTGTCGGGTCACTGCTAAAGGCGTCGTCAAAAACTTCTCGTACCAACAAGGCTGGCGTGATGTCGCTGTGTAGCTTGTTGGCGAGATGAAAACTCAGAGCGGCCGCCAGGTCATGATGATTTAAAATGGTCGAGTGTAAAAAACCGGCGAGTACTGGCTCATGGCGAGCGGTGACGGAGACTTCGTTAACCAGCTGTTGCCAGAGGCTTTCGTTACTGTGAGCGTCGCAGGGGTCGGGGAGTGGTTTGTTTACGGATGTCATTATTGGCCCGCTATGTTGGTCGTCGCGACATTATCCGAATCCTGAGCCTAATTATCCAGTGGTGTACGGGCAAGCAACCATATTTCCACTGATTTTGCCCCGGCTTTAAGTAAAGTTTGACTCAGTGCCTGTGCCGTACTGCCCGTGGTGAGTACATCGTCGATCAGAGCTACACGAGTACCTTGCACAACTTTACTGGACCGCCCCGCAGCAAATGTATTGGGAGGTAGTTTCTGGCGTTCCTTGCGTGAAAGGTGGTGCTGAGCGGGTGTATTGATGGCCCGCGTTATTGCCTTTCGGCAGTGTCTAATATTCAACTGCTGGGAAAGTTCGTGGGTGATGATTTCGCTTTGGTTAAAACCACGCGCAAAGCGCTTTTTCCAATGCAGAGGGACGGGGATCAGTAGGTCTGGTAATCTGCATTTGCCATAATCGACCTGTTGTTTAATATGCCTTGCGAGTAATTGGGTAAGCACTTTGCCAGCGCTGAGTTGACCGCTAAACTTAAAGCGCTGTAACAGTAAGTCGACAGGGTATTGGTAGAGCAGGGGCGTTTGTACTGTGCTATAAGCAGGGCGTTTCCTATGACAGTTGCCGCAAATACCCAGAGTGTTGATAGGGTTGGCGCAAATATCGCAACGTAGCCCCAGGCGAGGCATGCTCGCCTCACAGGCGTCGCATAGATCGATGCCACGGCCGGCGGACAAACCACAAAGTAGGCAGGTTCCGGGTAAAAGTTGATAGCTGACGCTAGTGAAGAAACGCTTTGGGCTATACCAGCTGGTGACATCGGTGGGTATTCTTAGTGAGCTGTGTAGAGCGGGCTTCCTTGTGTTCATTTCAAAAAATACTTTTTTTGATGTGGCTTGATGGTGGTTTTTTCATGTGCTTTTCACTGAAGGATG
>JBFHDT010000351.1:0-2862 GCA_041584575.1 Porticoccaceae bacterium | reverse complement strand
GCGTAGATGTCCATGAATTGATTGCGCAACAATAGTCCTGCAGGTTGTTTGTCAAAGACGACGGTAATCGTTTTGAGTGTGGGAGTCTGTAAAAACATGGCTGCGGCTTCATTAACACTGCAGCTGCTTTCTATACTGGGCCGGGTTTGAAGTAGGCTGGCAGCGGTGTTTTTTCTCGCTACTATGGTGCGTCCTTCCTCTGTGCGAAAGAGTGTGGGGTCAACGCAGGCTTTTGGTTGTGGATCTGGGCGGGCAAAGTAATAGCCCTGGGAAAAACCGGCACCGAGTTTGCGCACGGCTATGTATTCCTCCCTTGTTTCAACACCTTCGGCGATAACATGGCAGCCGATGGTGCGACTAATTTCCATTATGGAATTGATAAACTGGCGTTTTACCTTGTCTTTATCGACACCACTAATGAAGTGACGGTCAATTTTGACGAAGTCTGGCTGCATTTCAGACCACAGTTTTAGCCCCGAGTAACCGGCACCGAGGTCATCGATGGCGATCATAAAGCCCTCCTTACGGTAGTGCTCGATGGCTTTGCGAATCAAGTGATATTCTTCGATGGGCTGGGTCTCGGTAATTTCAATCACCACCTGATTCGTGTCGAGGCCACAGGAGGCTAAAAATTGAGTGGTTAATCCCTTCTTGAAGTCGGGAGACATCAGGATTGAGGGGTTAACATTCATAAATAAACGGCCCGGTAGCTGCAATTTGGCAAACTGCTCAATCAAGGTTTGACGGCACAGGTAGTCCAGCTCATTGTGGCGACCATAGCGCTGGGCGGTGGCAAATAAATGTGTTGGTGCATGTAGTGATGAATTAGAGGGTCCGCGAATCAAGCCTTCATAACCATAAATTTCTTGTCTGCTCAGAGAGACGATGGGCTGAAACAGGGCGGAGAGCTTGCCTCGCTCGAGAATGTCATCAAGTTGTGTTGGCAGGGTATCGAGTAGTAGGGGCGATGTAGACATAACGGATGGCAATGCAGCTGAGGGTTAATGTGCTTTCAGACTATGGCAAAAAAGTGACAGAAATATGTCGTCACTACGACGGGTAAAGAAATAAGGGCACAATGACTCACAATGAGAGAAGCATGACCAAAAATTCAGCTCAACAACACCTGGAAGAACAGGTAGGTGCGCAGAAAAGTCAGTTCACCCTGCTTAAGTCGCGGCGCTTTCTGCCGTTTTTTCTCACCCAGTTTTTTGGTGCTCTCAACGACAATCTCTTCAAAAATGCCTTGCTGGTGATTTTGGTCAGCAGTGGAGTGGCGGCCAATGGCTCGGAGACCAACACGCTGGTGAATATGGCTGCCGGCCTGTTTATTATTCCCTTCTTCCTGTTCTCAGCCCTCGCCGGGCAGCTGGCCGACAAGTATGAAAAGTCGGTCATTATCCGTCGCATTAAGCTAGCGGAGATCTTCATTATGCTTGGAGGTGTCGCCGCGCTGTGGTTCAACGAGATTTGGCTGATGATGTTGGTGCTGTTTGCCATGGGTACGCAGTCGGCCTTTTTTGGGCCGGTGAAATACGCGATTATTCCCCAGCATTTGCGGCGCGAAGAGCTCATTGGTGGCAACGCACAAATTGAAATGGGCACCTTTGTTGCGATTTTGATTGGCACTATTGCCGGCAGCTTGTTGGCCGGGGTTGAACAGCCCGCTCCGTTGGTGGGTGTTATTGTGGTGTCTGTCGCTATTATCGGCTGGTTAAGCAGTCGCCAGGTGCCCCTCGCCCAAGCCAAGGCGCCGACCTTAGCCATTGATTTCAACCCTCTACGAGAGGGTCGCAAGTTATATCACCTGGCCCGAGAGAAGCACGAAGTGCTATTGGCGATATTAGGTATTTCCTGGTTTTGGATGATCGGTGCCAGTTATCTCACCCAGATACCGAATTTTTCGGTCACTACCTTGCATGGCGAACCCAGCCTAATTGCCCTCCTGCTCAGTGCCTTTACTGTAGGTATTGCTATTGGCTCGCTGCTGTGTGAACGCATGAGTGGACATAAAATTGAAATCGGTTTGGTGCCCTTTGGTGCCCTGGGCATTAGCGTGTTTGGCATTGACCTGTTTTTTGCCGGGCTAAATTATGGTGGCACTGCGGCAGTGGGTGCCATGGGTTTCTTCGCCCAGCCTGGGGGTGTGCGTATATTGCTTGATCTCGCTCTCATCGGTCTGTTCGGTGGTTTTTATATTGTGCCCCTTTACGCCATGGTGCAAATGCGTACGCAGGAGAGCACTCGGGCACGGATAATTGCTTTTAATAATATTCTCAACGCCTTCTTTATGGTGCTTTCAAGTTTGTTGGGCATCTTCTTTTTGGGTGTCGCCGATATTGGTATCCCGACGTTCTATCTACTTATAGCCTTGATGAATATCGCCGTTGGCGTGTTTATCTTCTATCAGGTGCCCGAATTCACCATGCGCTTTATGATCTGGCTGTTCAGCCACAGCATGTACCGGGTGAGTCATAAGGGTCTTGAGAATGTACCCGACAAAGGTGCAGCTCTCATCGCCTGCAATCATGTAAGTTATGTCGATGCCCTGCTCATTGCCGGTGCGGTGCGCAGGCCCATCCGCTTTATTATGTATAAACCGATCTTTGAGATTCCGGTGCTGAACTTTATTTTCCGTACCGGCGGAGCTATTCCCATTTGTTCACCGAAAGAAGATGAGGCAGTTTATACGGCGGCGATGGATGCCATTGCCGAGGGTCTTGAACAGGGCGATCTGCTGTGTATCTTTCCCGAGGGCAAGTTGACGCAAGACGGTGAAATGAACGAATTTCGAGCGGGTATCGAACGTATTATTCAGCGCAGCCCCGCGCCTGTCATCCCTCTTGCCTTACAGGGTTTGTG
>JBFHDT010000350.1:0-2868 GCA_041584575.1 Porticoccaceae bacterium | reverse complement strand
GCGGGAATACCGACTATTACTGGAGTTTGATTGTCGATCTCGCCGATAAATACGGGATTTTTTTGATTGACCTGGCACGAGCACGACCGGGTGTCGAAGTCTATGAAAAAGCCCGTTTAGTGCTCCAGGCCGATGCGGAATCTCTGCTACGCGATTGGCTGAATCGCCCACGAATGGAACCCTACGCCGTCAGTTGGAACAGGGCAGTGGAGCGCAACGCACCGTATTTTCTGGCCGATGGTGCTGCCTTGCTGGCCAAGCCAATTCGCCGACAGGGGCAAACAGCGGAGCAAGTCGTGGACGGCTTTGCCCAGGCGGCAAAGATATTACATGAGCCCATGACTTTGCGGACTTTGTCGGCCAAATGCTTTTGGGCCGATTCTAAATTTCTCGATTCACGGGAAGATCTTGTGCGTCGTTTATTACCCACTGCTGATACGCATTTAATCACTCGGCCCCTGTTGATTCATATTGCCATGGCCGAGACAACTGAGCAGGTCTTGTTTGTAGAGAACCAGGATACGTTTTTACAATTGCTGGCGCTCCAGCGTTGTGGCTCTCTTTGCAGTAATACGACGCTGGTTAATAGTGCGGGTTTTCGGGGCGCCTCTAGTCGTATTCGTCACCAGGGGGCAACGCAGTTTACTCATGTACAGCCCTACGATGGTGACCATTTTCAGGCTTTTCAGCAGTGGTGGTTGAATGAGGGAAACGCGGCCATTCCCTGCTATTTCTGGGGCGATCTAGATTTTTCAGGTATGGCGATACTCGTTGCACTGGCACAGGGTTTTACGAACATAACTGCTTGGCAGCCGGGTTACCGTGCTATGTTGAGCTACCATTCGAGTGGCCTTTGTCACAGTGGTGAGGCCTCGGGTAAGCAGCGCCAAATTGACCCTGGGGACGTTCATTGCACTTATGCGAATAATGTCCTTTTACCTCTGCTGCGCTCGAGCGAAATGTTTGTCGATCAGGAAGTAGTGAGCATGGATGATTTACAGGGCGATTAATGTGTTGTGTTTAAGTCTACAGGCACCACTGTTTATAAATTGAGATTTTGATGAAATCTTGTCGATGCGAAGGCTTAAAGGGGTTTGGAAAGTCGAACCCTCGGTTTACCATAGGCGGCTTTTAAAGTTTCACTAAATTTACACGAGGAAGTAGTGCCGATGCGTTTAGTCTCCTGGAATGTTAATGGTATTCGAGCTGCCATAAAGAAAGATTTTGTACAGTCACTGGCGGCGATGGAGACCGACGTGCTTTGCCTGCAGGAAACCAAGGCGCAGGACGAGCAAGTAGCTGAAGCATTGGCCGAAATAAATGGCTATTACCTCTACAGTAATTCTGCTGAAAAGAAAGGGTATTCGGGCACCGCTATTTTGTCTAAATTTGAGCCTTTGTCGGTTCAATACGATATGGACATTGAAGAACACGACCAGGAGGGGCGGGTGATTGCCGCCGAGTTTGAGAGCTTTTATTTGGTGACGGTCTATACGCCCAATTCGGGGAGTGGCCTTAAGCGTCTCGACTATCGTCAGCAGTGGGATGCTGATTTTCTCGCCTATTTGCAGCAACTCGAAAAACACAAGCCGGTCGTGTTGTGTGGTGATTTAAATGTCGCCCATAAAGATATTGATCTGGCGCGGCCCAAGCCCAATTACAATAAAAGTGCCGGTTATACACAGGTCGAAATCGATGGCCTGGATAATCTTGTTGCAGCAGGTTTTGTTGATACGTTTCGTGATCAGCGCCCAGAAGAGATCAAATATAGCTGGTGGAGTTACCGGGCCGGTGCCAGAGCGAAAAATGTGGGTTGGCGCATTGATTATTTTTTGGTGTCAGCAAGCTTGCAGAGCAAGGTTGATGGTGTAGATATTCTCAATGAGGTGATGGGGTCAGATCATTGCCCCGTGCTACTCGACTTGTCTGTTTAGTATTTTATTCGCTCAGGGGAGCGGATGTAGCTCTACAAAACGATCGCTCCAGGGCTCACCGAGGATTTCCATTAGCTGGCGAATTTGTGATTTGGTGATGGCATCTTTCGATACTGTGCTGTATTGGAGGATATCCTCCAATAAATTGGGTGCGTCAAGAGTGGGGGCGTTGCCAAACTCCTCTTTGATGCGTTTACGCACGACGCGCAATTGGTCAATTGTCTCTTTGTTAAAAATGGCCATAGAATGTATCGAATCCTATTGTGTCAGCAAATCTCCGTTGCTAAGGGTTTATTGGGCGCAGTGATTGTAACGCGCCGTTAGCCGCTGTCTATACCCTGCTGCGTCTAGGCGGCTGTTATAAACGGGGTGCAGCGGCGAGCAGGTTTTGAGTATAGATTTCGCGAGGTGTTGCCCAGAGTGTTTCTGTATCGCCGCTTTCAATGACCTTGCCCTGGTGCATCACGAGTACTCGGTCGGCAATGGTGCGCACCACTGATAAATCGTGGGAAATAAATAACATGCTTAGGTTGTGGCGCTCGACCAGCGCCAAAATTAGCTCAAGAACTTGCGCTTGAATCGTGACATCCAGTGCTGAAACGGGCTCATCCGCAATGATCAGGTCTGGCTTGGTGGCAATGGCGCGGCCTATGGCAATGCGTTGACGTTGACCACCGGAAAATTCATGGGGGTATTTGCGGATATCGGCGTGCGCCAGACCGACATCGTCCATTAAGGCGAGTACCTGTGGGGTAACATTTTTACGGCTGGCAAGACGGTGGTAGAGCAAGGGTTCAGCCAGTGTATCGAAGACGGTCATGCGTGGATTCAACGACGCGTAGGGGTCCTGAAAAATCATTTGCATACGCTGGCGTAGGGGTTTGAGCTGTTTGGGGCTCAACTGCGTGAGCTCTTGTCCATCGAGCTGCACACT
>JBFHDT010000349.1:0-2873 GCA_041584575.1 Porticoccaceae bacterium | reverse complement strand
TGGTCACATCGCCCGGTCTCAAAAATACGTCAGGCCCCTTTATTACTGGCTTGATGCTGAGCTTAAATGGTAATGCGATAACCCTGTCCTCTGGTTTAAGCAAACAGCTTGATGTCGAGAGGAATAAAACGGGTGACAATTGTCCCGACCCCGTATTAGCGGCACGACAATTAGGTGAAATTGTTAGGACTTTACCTCGACAGTTAACGTTGGCGACGGTTTACCCCTACTCCATGCACACATTTCAATTGCGCCACTGGCTAAGGTTGGGCGGAATATGTCCTGACCTGGATGTGAACATTATCGTTCTGCCACCGGAGCAAATGGTTGATAATCTTGCGCGTGGCATTATTGACGGCTTTTGCGTGGGTGAACCCTGGAACACTGCTGCGGTACAGGCCGGTATCGGTTCATCTGTCGTTTCGGGCTATCAACTATGGAACAACGCACCTGAAAAAGCACTCGTTGTTACCGAGCACTGGCATAACAAGCATCCCTTTACACACCTGCGTCTACGCCTATCTATTATGGAAGCTGCAACCTGGTTATCTCAGCAGGAAAACCGGGAGGCGAGTGTGCCTATACTCGCCCGTAAACAGTATTTAGATTTGCCAGAGCACATGATTAAACCTGCTCTACTTGGAGACTTTCAATACAACAAACACAGTAGAGCGCTTAAAAATCAGGATTTTATTGTTTTTCATCGTTACCAGGCAGGCTTTCCATGGCGCTCTCGTGCTGAATATTTATTAAGGAAAAATTTTGAACTACAAGGGATAACCATCGACGATAGCGAAGCCTGTACGCTGATTGAAAAGGTGTATCGAGCTGACCTTTATCGTGAGGCCGCTTTACTACTTGGCTATGACTCTCCCTCTACTGACTATAAAAACGAAGGCAGCCATGCCACTTCGTATCTGTTTGAAGGCTCTATAGAGTTGGGGCCAGACTTGTTCCTCAACGGCGGGACGTTTTCTCCCTGCCAGCATTAACTAAAGATGCACACCGCCTACATTACGCGCTCAAAAATAGTGCAGCGTTGATAATAAACAATCAAAAATCACGTCTATTGCGCACCAAAAAGCCCCGCTATTTTATTTTATTAAACCCTATTTTTAGTAAAAGCGCGTATAGCTGGCCATTTATAAGGAAATAGTTTTCGAATAAAAACTGGCATGCAATTTGTATTATTAATCGTGCGCGCACAAACATTATTTTTTAGGCAACGAAGCCAGTCATTCACAGACACCCAGTCTCTGTGAATGACTGGCTTTTTTTATTTGTTTTCACCCTACGGTGCTAACAGCTTATAAAGGTCATTGAAGGAGTAGTAAGTTATGCCAAACCATTCTGTAATACCAAAATTATCGACGGTCATACGACGTCGAAGGAGATTGCCTGTCTCTCTTCCCGCATTTAAAACAGCCTCAGTCGCTCTCGCTGGGTCCTTGCTATCACTACTGAGCTGGGCAGAAATAGGGGAACCTGAAAAAGAAGAGCTAAAATTTGGTTTTATTAAATTAACAGATATGGCGCCTTTGGCCGTTGCCTATGAGAAGGGCTATTTTGAAGACGAAGGCTTGTACGTCACCCTTGAGGCCCAGGCTAACTGGAAAGTCTTACTCGACGGTGTTATTGATGGGCAGTTAGATGGTGCTCACATGCTGGCAGGGCAACCACTCGCTGCGACGATTGGCTTCGGTACTAAAGCCCACATTATCACTCCCTTTAGTATGGATCTAAACGGTAACGCCATTACCGTATCCAACGATATTTGGGCGCAAATGAAACCCCATGTTCCCCTTCAGTCGGATGGTAAACCTGTTCACCCGATTAAAGCCAGCTCGCTGAAGCCGGTTGTTGATAGCTACCGCGAGCAGGGTAAACCCTTCAATATGGGGATGGTTTTTCCGGTCTCGACCCATAACTATGAGCTGCGCTACTGGCTCGCTGCTGGCGGTATTCACCCCGGTTATTACGCGCCATCGAAGGGTGATATCAGTGGTCAGCTAAATGCTGACGTGCTCCTGTCGGTGACCCCTCCGCCACAAATGCCCGCCACAATGGAAGCTGGCACTATCTTTGGTTACTGTGTGGGCGAACCCTGGAATCAACAGGCCGTGTTTAAAGGTATTGGCGTGCCGGTCATTACCGATTATGAAATTTGGAAAGATAACCCAGAGAAAGTGTTCGGTATTACCAAAGCCTTTTCTGAGAAATACCCCAATACCACAGCACGTATGGTCAAGGCATTAATTCGCGCGGCAGCTTGGTTAGATGCCAACGACAATGCCAATCGGCCCGAGGCAGTCAAAATACTTTCACAGTCAAACTATGTGGGTGCTGATTACGACGTTATTGCCAACAGCATGACAGGCACGTTTGAATACGAAAAAGGCGATAAGCGTCAGGTGCCTGACTTTAATGTTTTCTTCCGCTACAACGCGACTTACCCCTACTACAGTGATGCGATTTGGTATCTCACACAAATGCGCCGTTGGGGGCAAATCGATGAGTTTAAAGCCGATAGCTGGTATATCGATGTGGCTAAGTCTGTCTATCGCCCCGATCTTTACGCAGTTGCAGCTAAGGATTTGATTGAAGAGGGCACCTTAAAAGCGTCTGACTTTCCCGACCTCGATAGTGAGAGTGGTTTTCGACCCCCGCAAAAAGACTTTATCGACGGTATCGCTTATGACGGCACAAAACCCAATGCCTACTTAGAGAGTTTGCCTATTGGTTTAAAAGGCAAAGAAAGTGCGCAGTAGCGTGAAATTCATTCATTACTCTACCGCACTGGGTTAATAACTAGGGCTGTCGCGCCAACGGCGCGCCAGCCTCATCGATAGGCCTACCACCATGACCGAATTAAC
>JBFHDT010000348.1:0-2883 GCA_041584575.1 Porticoccaceae bacterium | reverse complement strand
GGATGACCTGTTTCTAAAACTTACCGGCCATGAGTTGAGAAGTTAATGGGTAACGGCGTACCTGTTCATTCCTGCAACCCTGTCTTGCTGCGACTTGGTTGCAGATTCTATGTATCCGAAAGGTGGGGCTTACGGTCAACAGGCTGCCAGCCCTAGGATGACGCAGGGGAAGTGTTATGTTAATTAAAAAGTTTAGGACTGTTTCATGAAGCGATTTTGGGCGGTTTTAAAAGCCCGTAACATTGAGTTCTGGCGAGATCGAGCGGCACTGGGCTGGAACTTGCTGTTTCCGGTACTGTTACTGGTCGGGTTCTCCTTTGTCTTTTCAGATGAAGAGCGGAACCTGTATAAAGTGGGCATCCTGCTTGAAACTGGTGAGACCACCCCCCAACAGGCACTCTCGCAGATTGGCTCCCCTTTTGCGGGGTTGAAATATGTCGAGTTTATTCCTTACCAAAACGCTCAGGTGGCGACGGACAAAGTGGCGCGCCACCAACTGGATCTGTTGGTCGACTTTAACAGTAAACACTATTGGCTCAATGAGAGCTCCCGCAACGGCTATTTTATGAGTGAGCTACTGCGGGCCTCTCACCCGGATTTTGAGCAATCCCTGGCTACCGGACGCGCCATACGTTACGTGGATTGGGTGCTGCCCGGTGTGTTGGGCATGAACATGATGTTTAGCTGCCTGTTCGGGGTTGGATATGTCATCGTACGTTATCGAAAAAATGGCGTGTTAAAACGTATGCAGGCGACGCCATTGACTGCGTTTGAGTTTATTTGTGCCCACGTGCTGTCGCGATAGGCGATAGTAGTGATGGTGAGCAGTATGCTGTTTATCGGCTGTGACCTGATGCTCGACTTTTATATTTTAGGCTCGCTATGGAATCTGTTAACAATAGGGATTCTCGGTGCCGCCAGTTTGATTTCACTGGGGTTGCTGATTGCCTGCCGGCTGCAGAGCGAAGAGCTGACGGGTGGCCTGTTGAACCTGGCATCCTGGCCGATGATGTTTCTTTCCGGAGTCTGGTTTTCACTGGAAGGGGCGCCCGAGCTGATTCAACAGTTTGCCCTGATCTTCCCGTTAACGCATCTGGTTGAAGGGGCCAGAGCCATTCTTACGGAAGGGGCATCACTCTATGATATTCGCTATAATCTGATGGCACTGGCTGCCATGACGCTGGTATTTTTAGGGCTGGGTGCCAGTCTGTTTAGCTGGGGAAGTGAGCGATAGTCGCTCACTTGGTTTGCTTATCGCGCTTATGAGTAACTATTTAACCGTAATAGTGATCACCTCAGACGTGACCGGCGGATTATGTGGCACATGCATATGATCACCCAGTATCAGTTGCAAGGTATGCTGGCCCGGCTCAAGGGTAATTTCCGACTCTGTCTGACCCCCGCCAAAATGCTTAACATTTGAACCCAATGGCATGTTCATGTCAGGTATTTTGCCGTCTATCAATAGGTGATGGTGCCCGGTGTTGGCTTTCTCGGTTCCGGCCGGTGCAACGCCCATTCCCTTCAGGCCAAAACGCACACTAAAGGTTTGCTCAACGGTATCGCCGTCTTTCGGGCTGATGATATAGGCCGCTGCTCCCTCAGGTGACATGGTGTGTTTCATATGGCCATGACCATCTGCCATCACGCTTTGAGAGGCGATTAGTGAAAGTGCAATAGCTGAAGCGGTAAGGGTTGTTTTAAACATAGTCACTCCTTTGTCTTGTGAGATAGTAATTGTATTGGGCACTCGTTTGCCCGCTATTTATTGGCTCGATAAGTCTATACCTACCTATCCAAGATAGAAACTGCGAAAAAGGAGGGGTGAGAAAAAATACTCAAATCACACCGGCATCCAGGCTGGCGGCCATGGTTAAGCCAAGTTCTTCGCACTGTGCCAGAAACGCCTCGTCGAATTCGCCACGACAGACCAGTGGCGCTTGTACCCAACGCCATTTTAACCCGGTCAGAATAGATTCCAGCGCTCGTTTGGTGCCGGTGCCGTCTTGTCCGGCTCGAATGTAGGCCGCTGCGGGAAGCCCCTGCTTCTGTTCAAGCACCGGGTAATAGACCCGGTCAAAAAAGTCCTTCAAGGCGCCGCTCATGTAGCCAAGGTTTTCGGTGGTTCCCAGAATAATGGCATCGGCTATTAGCACATCATCTGCGCTGGCCTGCAAGGGGGGGATATAGATTACCTCCACATTTTCAATTGCGTCATCCCGGGCGCCTTTTAATACCGCCTCCACCATACGCTCGGTGTTGGGTGATGGTGCATGGGCGATGACCAGCAGGTTCTTTTTGACGGGCATGGTAAATAATACATTGTGCGATCTACTTATTGACATCGTAGTCGTTGCCAGTAGGATGTTCCAGCGTTCCTTTTATGGAATCTTAACCAGCTTGTTTACCGACAGGGTAGTGAAAAACATTATGAAAAAATTCTGGGTCATTATGACCATGCTATTTGCGTTCACATTGACCGCGACGCAGGCCGAAGCCAAAAAATTTGGTGGTGGTAAATCCTTTGGAAAATCGTTCCAAACAGCCCCTTCGCAGCCGAAAAAAGTATCGCCAGACTCGACGGCGTCAAAACAACAAGCTGCGCAAACGAGCCCCTCAAAAGGCGGTATGATGAAAGGCCTGTTGGGTGGATTGCTGGCCGGAGGGCTGATTGCCGCGTTGTTTGGTGGCGCTTTTGAAGGTCTCCAGATAATGGACATACTCATCATGGCGGTGATTGCTTTTGTGGTGTTCCGACTGTTTAAAGGCATGATGCAAGCTAAGGCATCCTCCATGCAGCCGCAACCTGCCTATGCCGGTAACCAAACCCGACAGAGTGTTGATGCAGGTTTCAGCAACCGTGGCAGTGATGCCAGCTTCACT
>JBFHDT010000347.1:0-2898 GCA_041584575.1 Porticoccaceae bacterium | reverse complement strand
GTTTTACTTGCCCATGCGAGTAAAGCTTTGCGGCGCGACTGGCTTTGACTAATGCCAAGGGGAAACTGACTCGCCGGTGTGGTGTAGAGCAGTTTGGCGTTGCTAGCTGGCAGGTCGGATACGATGAGTCCATCACAATCAGTATTTATAAAGGTGGTTTTTGCACCCGCCATTGCAAACACCATGGCGGCGGGGGTGTAGGAGGGATCCTCAAATATCACCCTGTCACCCGGGTCTATGAATATTTTAGCGAGTAGTTCAAAGCATTGTTGCACACCGGCAGTGATCACTACTTGCTCGGCAGTTACGGACATGCCGCGGGCCATCACCAGATAGTCGGCAATCGCCTGGCGCAAGGGCCAATAGCCGCAAGGATGGATGGCTTGTTGCCAAAAGCGATTGCTGTGCTTAAGTCGCCTATTAAACAGCTGGGCCCATGTTTTTACAGGGAACTGCTTATAGTCGGGAAGATGGGCACGAAAGGGCTGAGGTGGTGGGCCGCCCTGTTGTGGGCCGATAAAATTTTGAGCTTGAAGCAAGGTGCTTAAACGCCGGGATAATTTTGGCGCAACATTGGCAGGCGTACTCGACACGGCGTTGGTTTTACGCGGGGCGCGGGCAGGTAGTCCCTCTGCAACACGATGGGCGGCACCAGGTCTGGCTAGAATAAAGCCCTCTATTACAAGTTGTTCATAGGCTCGGATGACGGTATTGCGTGCAATATTAAGGGTGCCGGCAAGGTTGCGAGAGGAGGGCAGTGGATCGTCAGCCTGTAAGGCTCCCTGCCAAATTGCCTGGCGCAATTGTTCTTCCAGCTGGAAATAGAGCGGGACCTTCAGTGTGGAGTCCAGGTGCAGCGATTCAAAGGGAAAGCGCTGCTTTACCGTGGGTTTAGAGCGGGTCTTTTTTGGCACAACTGGTTCTGTCATATTTATAAAAAGTGGATCTTTGTAGGTGCTGGATATGTGTGCATAATTTACCGGCATAACAAGCCAAAGAGCAAGTATTTGTTCTCAATCAAAAAGGATCAGTAATCGAGATGAAAAAAACAATGAGGTGTTTTCCTGTGTTACTAAAAAGAGCGGTCGCCTGGGGCGTAGTGGTGATCAGAAATGTATTCCTATTATTGATAATGGGTGTAGGGTCTGTATCTTATGCTGCCAATGAGAAAATCGGCATCGTTGTTTTTGATGGCGTATTAACCAGTGACGTTACAGCGCCTATAGAGGTTTTTGGTGCAGCCAGCAAAAAGTCCTGGTTTTCAAATTATGAGGTGGTGGTGATTTCTGCTACCCGCGATAAAACGATAAGCACTGAAGAAGGTTTAACATTAGTCGCCGATAACAGTATTTATGACGCGCCTAGCCTAGATGTGTTGTTAGTCGCTAGCGCCTACGATATGCAGCCCTGGTTGCAGAATAAAGATTTAATGCACTTTATTAAAACCCAGGCGACAACAGCGCGATGGTTGGCCAGTAATTGTTCTGGTGCGTTTTTATTGGCTAAAACCGGGTTGCTCGATGGTAAGCGTGCGACTACCTGGGCTGGCGGAGAAAAAGATCTGGCAAGAGCCTATCCTGCTATTAAGGTGCAATATGATCAAAATGTCGTCGTTGATGAAGACGTAATTACTTCTAACGGTGGACCGGTGAGTTATCAGGCAGCTTTTGTCTTGCTGGCACGACTAAGTTCAGAAAAGTACGCCGCTGAAATAGCGGAATTGATTCAATTCACACGTTTAAAACAAGCATTCACTAATGAATGAGGCAGTATTAATGAAGCGATCTAGGGAGGAGTTTATGGGTTTAAGTCAGGTAATTACTGAGCGTCGTTCAGTCAAACAATTTGACCCCGACCATCAATTGAGTGCGGAGGAATTTGCAACTCTGATCGGTCAGGCCGTCCTTGCGCCGACATCATTTAATATCCAGCACTGGCGTTTTGTGCGTATCAGTGATCCTGTGTTGCGGGCGAATATTTGCAGTGCTGCATGGGATCAAGTTCAGATTGTACAGGCCTCAGAGTTATTAGTGATTTGTGCTGATACTAAGGCCTGGGAGAAATCCCCTGAACGCTATTGGCACAATACCGATGCCGAAACACAGGCGCTGGTGGTTGGCATGTTGACGGAGTTTTATCAGGGGCGGGAGTGGCTACAGCGCGATGAGGCCATTCGCTCCGGTGCCTTTGCTGCGCAAAATATTATGTTGACTGCTAAGGCCATGGGTTATGACTCTTGTCCCCTGATCGGTTTTGACCAAGATGAGGTGACGAAATTAATACATTTACCGGCGGATCATCTAGTTGTTATGTTGTTGGCTATCGGTAAGGCGGCGGCTGAGCCGGCCCCCCGTGCGGGTCAATTGCCTCTGGCTGAGTTGCTCGTTGACAACCGATTTGCCAGTTAAATAAAGGACTGGTGTAATTAAATTCCGGTGTTGAACTGCGGTAAAGTTTTGTCAATTAAGTGCCGCGTTTGTTCGAGTAAATCAGAGTCATCTTTACCCATGGGGCGTAGAATAAATTTAGAAATGCCTTCTTCTGCATATTCGTTAATACGTTGGTGTATTTGTTCGGTGCCGATGGCGATGGTGTGACTGAGTTCTTTACCCGGTGCTAATTTATTAAAGCGGGCCAGCTCGCGCTGGGCGATGTCGTCGCTGGCTTTGCCAAAATAAAAGAAAAATCCGGTGCCGTAGTGGTCGTCATCAATATGGCGGCCATTCGCTTTTAAGGCTTCTACTATGGCCTTTTTCGCTAACCCTGCCTGTCGGGGTGATTCCAGGCCAGCCTGCCAGCCGGTGCCGACTCGTGCTGTACGTTTGATGGCCGCCTCACTACTGCCGCCTATCCACAAAGGGAGCTCGGTCTGTGCAGGTAAGGGTGAAATCATCGCGT
>JBFHDT010000346.1:0-2918 GCA_041584575.1 Porticoccaceae bacterium | reverse complement strand
TCCAACAGCACCGCATTGGCACGCACGCGGCTGCCGACTTTAACAGGCGTCAAAAAACGCACTTTATCAAAGCCATAGTTCACACCCATCGTACGATTTGGCACGCTGACGCCAACGCCCTTTTGTAAGAAATGCGCCAGCATTGAGAGCGTCAAAAAACCATGGGCAATCGTGGTGCCAAAAGGGCTTTCGGCCGCTTTCACCGGGTCGACATGTATGAACTGATGATCGAGTGTGACATCGGCAAAATCATTGACTTGCTGCTGGGTGATCTCAAACCAATCCGACGTACCGCAGTCATCGCCGATATGGGACTGTAAATCACTGGTATTAATTTTGATCGTCATGGTTGTGCTTCCTCTATTGATTGCTGTTAAAAAATGCTGATACAGACTGCGATTAATAATTTTGCAGGCTGGCAAAACGCTGCAGGTGATAGCGCCTATCCCCAAATTGCTGCTCGGCAACGCGGGCACGCTTCATAAAAAAACCAATATCGAGCTCGTCGGTCATACCAATGCCACCATGCAGTTGTACGCCTTCGTTAGTGACCAGGGTCGCCAGCGCGCTGACTTTGGCCTTACAGGCACTCGCCAACAGGCTTAACTGCGCGTCATTGGTATCTAAGGCTTGCTGGGCTTTGATGACGATCGATTTCGCCAATTCTATTTCGCTAAACATATGGGCGGCGCGATGCTGCAAAGCCTGGTAGGAGCCAATAAGGGCTCCGTACTGGCTGCGCTCCTTCATGTATTGCACTGTACGCTCAAACACTTCCTGAGAAATACCCAGCAATTCTGCCGAAAGATGAATATTGGCGACATCCGTCAGATAGGTGATGAGGCCCGTCCCATCACCTTGTTCACCCAACAAGGCATCCGCTGGTAGCGCGACTTGACTCAAACGCAGCATCGCACTATTGCGGCTATCAGCCAAATGCACCCGTTCGACTTCAACACCCGGCGCTGCACTGTCAATAATAAACAGGCTTATGCCCTGTGCATCACTCGCATCACCCGACGTGCGCGCACTCACAATTAGCTTGTCGGCAATATGAGCATCGGCAACGAACTGTTTCTCGCCATTGAGAACATAGCCATCACCACTCGCAGTAGCCGTCGCCTTCACCAATGATGGACGATACTTGGGCCCTTCATCCAGCGCCAACGCAAAGAGTAAGGAGCCATCGACAACAGCCGGTAACAGCGCCTTTTTTTGTGTCTCACTGCCCGCGTAATTAATGGCGGAGGTTGCCAGTACCGCTGTTGATAATAAAGGGGATGCCGTTAACGTACGGCCATTCTCTTCCATCACCTGGCCCATACCGACATGGCCAAACGCCAAACCGCCATGTGCTTCGGGCACTAAAATACCCGACCAACCCAGCTCCACCATTTGCTGCCAGGTTGCTTGGTCATAACCTGTTTCGCTGCGTTCATCGCGCAGTTGGCGCAGTTGTGACACTGGCGCGTGCTCGCTCAAAAAACCCTGGGCGGATTCTTTGAGCATAGTTTGTTCTTCATTCAGTACTAATGCCATTTTCCTACCCCTTGTTCTCTACGCTTTTTGGCCTAAACCGAGAATGCGCTTGCTAATAATATTGAGTTGAATTTCTGAAGTGCCGCCCTCTATCGAGTTACCCTTGGTTCTTAACCACTGGCTAGCCAGCAAACCATCATCAAAGGCTTCGCCCTCCCAGGCCAACCCTTCCTGACCGTGAATAGCGGTCAGCAACTCAAAACGCTGTTTATTCAATTCAGTACCGGCATATTTGAGCATAGACGAGGTTGCACCCGTGCCCGTGCCCGCTTTGGTTTCATCGTCGATGCGCTCCTGGGTTAGTTCAAAAGCGAGAATATCGATTTCCCACTGGGCGATATCGGTGCGCAATGCGGTGTCGCCCAGCTGACCATTTTCAAGGCCACCGGCCACATCAATGGCATGTTGATGCAAACTTTTCTCGCTGGCGGCAGTGTGGCCCATGTTGCCAATCATTGCCCGTTCATGGGTAAGTAAGTAGGAAGCTAGCTCCCAGCCCTGATTGATATTACCCACTAACTGATCCTTTTCGACCCGGACATCATCGAGAAAGGTTTCGCAAAAGGGCGAGTTGCCCGATATCAATTTAATAGGACTGGTACGTACCCCCGGTGTGGTCATATCAAATAGCACCAGACTAATGCCAGCATGTTTAACTGCATCAGGGTCGGTGCGCACCAGACAAAACATCCAGTCGGCGCGTTCAGCGTAGGAGGTCCACACTTTTTGGCCATTGACCAAAAAGTGATCGCCCTTATCTTCACAACGGGTCTGTAAGCCCGCCAGATCAGAGCCATAATTCGGCTCGCTGTAGCCCTGACACCACCAAATCTTACCCTTCACGATATTAGGGATATGCTGGCGCTTAAGCTCCTCAGAGCCGTATTTCAAGAGCGCGGGACCTATCATCGACAGCCCCATGCTGAACAGTGGCGGCCGAGCATCAATGCGATACATCTCTTCGCGAAGAATTTTTGTCTCCTCTTTACTGAGACCGCCACCGCCGTATTCTGCTGGCCAGTCGGGGGCCGTCCAACCACGTTCAGCCATGACCTCGAGCCAGCGCTTTTGGTCCTCGTTAACAAAGCACCACTTGGTGCCGCCCCAACACCTGTCTTCAAACGCCATGACTGGCAAACGCTGCGAGGCTGGGCAATTAGCCTCAAGCCACTCTCGGGTTTGCGCCCTGAATTGTTCAAGATCCGACATAATTCACCCCTTTTTTAACTACTTATCGGTAAAGTGCCGTTGACACGCCTTATTTAAAGTGACGACAAGCACCTGACAAATACAATTATTATTGATGACAGCAAGCCGCAACCCACATCTTTGTAGACAGCACGGGCAGCGCATAACAACAGGTTACTATAGAGTAAGGG
>JBFHDT010000345.1:0-2924 GCA_041584575.1 Porticoccaceae bacterium | reverse complement strand
GGCAGGTGCCGGGCAGCCTGCCGCTCTTACAAAACCTTTAACTAAAGACAGCGCCATTATTCTTAATGGTCGTTTTAAAATTAACGATGGGGATGCCGTACGAGTAATCGAGCACTAAGCCCATGTTTGCCAAGCTGCTGCAAAACCATACCCTAACCAACCTTACCTTTTTGCTGGTTCTTGTCCTTGGCTGGATGTCCTATCAGCAGCTTCCACGTGAGCAGGATCCAAGTATTAATTTCAACTGGGTGCAGATTTGGGCATATTGGCCGGGGGCGACGGCCCCGGATATTGAAGCCCGTATTACAGGCCCCCTTGAAGAAGGCATCAAAAAAGTAGCTGATATTCGCTTTGTCTCCAGTACAAGCCGCGAAGGGGTTTCGAGTATTCTAGTGCGTTTTGAAGATATTAGTGACGCAGATTTTGATAAGCGCATGACCTCATTGCGCAGAGAAGTGCAGGCTCGACAAGACCTTCTTCCACCTGCGGTAAACCAGCCCGACATTTTCGAAATTTCAAGTTCTAAAACCTTTCCGACAGCAACGCTCGTAGTTGTTGGCACCTCTGATGATGAAGTTTTACAGAGTACAGCGAATAATGTGAGAGAGGACCTGGAGCAGCTCGATGGCGTCGATGATGTGATTGCTTTCGGTGATAGGGATGCAGAGCTACAAGTGGATTTTCTTTCTGAGCGCTTGGTAGGTCTGGGTATTTCATCCGTCGATCTCGCTGATACTGTGAGAGCTTATTTTCGTGACCTCGCCGCTGGTGATGTGACCTTGGGTGATCAGAAGTGGTTGATACGATTGAGTGGCACCAGTAGCGATCCCAGCTATTTAGGCAAATTCCCCATTGCTAGTCCTCAGGGGGAAGTCCTGCTGCGTAATATCGCCGAGTTGAAAAAGGGACGTTCAGATGCCCGAGAGCTTGTACGTTACCAGCGTAATGACAGTGTTTTGCTATTGCTATTCAAAAAAGGCAAGGCAAATAATTTACAGCTTTTAGCAGATGTAAATGCCTATATAGAAGCTGAAAATCAGCGTTTGGGCAGAACAGGCGTTAAATTACTTCTGTTGGATGACCAAACACAGGCTACGCGTCAGGCTCTGAATGTGATGGAGCGTAATGCCTTGCTCGGTCTGGTGTTTGTGATGTTCAGCACATGGGTGTTTCTTGGGTTTAAAATCGCTTTTTTCACCAGTATTAGTATTCCCTTCGTCTTGGCAGGTGTGTTTTGCATTCTCGCCATAACCGGAGAAACTCTTAACATCACTGTTTTACTTGGCGTGGTAATTAGCCTGGGCATGTTAGTTGATGATGCGGTGGTCGTTGTTGAGGGTATTGACTACCATATGCAGCGAGGAATGGACGGTATTAGCGCCGTAAAAACCACTATCACGGAGGTAGCCGCGCCGATTGTTAGCGCCGTATTGACCACTATTGCGGCATTTTTACCTTTGATGTTGTTGCCTGGAGTACTCGGGGATTTTATGCGGGTTGTGCCTCTGGTGGTCAGTATCGCGCTAGCCATCAGTTTGATTAAGGCGTTCTGGATACTGCCCAGTCATGTGCTGGAGTATCAATCGGGCCCACGACAGAAAAGTAAAGTCGATGTCCTGCGCCAAAACACTATCAAAGCTTTTAGAAACTATTATACCAAGCTGCTTATCAAGGTCATGCGCAGGCAAAAACTAACCTTCGCTGGGCTTGGGCTATGCTCATCGGCCGCTATATTATTGGTGGTACTAGGGCTGGTGCGAGTCGATTTTTTTGCTACCGATTTTTTTCGTCTCTTTTATGTCAATGTTGAAATGCCTGCTGGTACGAGTCTTGAAAAAACGAGTGAAACATTACAACAAGTTGAAGAGGTTATTCGTGCAGAGCTCAATTCGGATGAGCTGAGAGGCGTCGTCAATTACTCTGGGCAGCAATCAACTGACCAAGGTGCCTATAAGGGGGCAGAGCGCGGGCAGGTTTTTGTGAGCCTGGGGCCAGCTCGAGAGGAGAACAGGAGTGTCGATGACATTATCGATGATTTGCGCGATCAACTGGCGGCTATACCCGGACCCAAAAATATCTCTTTTTTAAGGCGGCGAACAGGACCGCCCACTGCTAAGGCGGTGAGTATAAAAGTACGGGGTGATGATATCGACGAAATTCGAAGGGCGGTCTCCGCGCTAGAAAATATCATGGTGTTAACTCCAGGGATTGCCGATATTGTGAACGACGACACCTCCGGTGGCATGGAGTTGGAGCTGAAGTTGAACCCCGATACCATCACCCGAAGTGGACTCAATCCGGCTGATGTGGCGCGCACTGTGCACCTACATGCAGACGGCGAGATTGTTGCCAGTATGCAGTACCAGGGTGAAAAGCTTGATGTGCGAGTAAGAGCCCAGCCTACCCAGTTACAAGACATCGATGACTTTCTGGGTAATACCATCGGTCTTGAGGACGGCGGCAGCGTACCTCTGGGTGAATTGTTGTTACACGAACAACGTGTCACTGTATCCAATATTCGCCGCTACAACTTTCGGCGCGCGGTTACGGTCGAAGCCAGCCTAGATGCTGCGACAACTGACACCCTAACTGCCAACAAATTGATCCGTGAAAACTGGCAGCAAATTGCCAGTCAATACCCCGGTGTCAGCCTCGATTTTTCCGGTGAGCTCGATGATATCCGTGAAAGTTTGGCGGCTATGGTGTTGTTGTTCGTCCTCGGCCTTGGCTTGGTTTATCTGATCTTGGGCACCCAGTTTAAAAGCTACAGTCAACCACTGATTGTGCTCGGTGCTATCCCCATGGCCTTTATTGGCGTCGTCTTTGGACTCTTTATTAGCGCTAACCCCATCAGTTTATTTACTCTTTATGGCACCGTAGCCCTGGCGGGCATAGCCGCGAATGATGCCATTGTATTAATGTCT
>JBFHDT010000344.1:0-2929 GCA_041584575.1 Porticoccaceae bacterium | reverse complement strand
GAGATCGGCGATGCCGCGCCGGAGATCGTAATTAACCTGTAAATAGCCGATATCTTTTAGCGACACCGGGCGGCCATTGCGGTCACTACCAACGACAATTAATTCCAGCTTATCAAGCTCGTCACTGTTTACGCCGCCGCGCAGCTGGTAGTCACGATTGGTCAGTTCAATAGTGCGCCCACCGACCTGTTGAAACACATTCTCCAGGGCCGTCACCAATTGACGCAGAGAGATGCCGGTCGCCGCTAATAAGGGCGGGAAAATTTTTAATTCAACCTGCCTCACCAGCCCGCCGACCGTCGCCACCTCTGCCACACCGGGCACTGTCTGTAGAGCCGGTTCAAGCAGGCCTTCATTCAGCAAGCGCAGCTCGCGCAAATCACGGGTTTGGTTGTGGTCACGTAGGGCGTATTCATAAATCCAGCCCATACTGCTGGCATTAGGGCCGAGGCTAATCGTGGCATCGGCGGGCAATTGTGAGCGAATGGCATTAATTTCATCCAGCACACGCTGTCGCACCTGCTCGCGGTGATCCGGGTTTTTAAGGATGACGTAAATAAAGGAGTAACCCAGATGCGAGGTCGCGCGAATGGCCTGAATACTTGGTGCACCTTTTAAGGCTTGAATAATTGGCCCGGTGATTTCGCTTTCAAGCAACTCCGGGCTACGTGCCCACTTGGCATAAACTACAATTTGCGGATCGGAAATATCGGGAATGGCGTCGAGGGGTGCGCTGCGTAGCGCAAATAAACTCAATACAGTGGCGGCGCTAAAAAACAGCAGCACAAAAACTTTATAGCGAATAACGCTACTAATGATGGTGGTGAGCATTACTCGTCGCTTGTTCGCTAGATTTCAATTTATAGTCGGCATCAATAAAAAAGCTGCCCAGAGTAACAACCTGCTCCCCCGGATTTAAACCGTGGAGAACCTGCGTATAGAGTTCACCCTGTAAACCCCGATGTATTTGTCGCGGCATGTAATGGTCCTGCTCATTAGCCGTCACGCCACTGCCTGTACTGGCTTCACCGTGCTTTGTTGCCGCTGCCTTTGTACCCATAAAGACATAGACAATTTGCCGATCACCCTCTTCAATAATCGCCTCGCTGGGTACGGCCAAAAACCGCCCCCGCTGGGTGATAATTTCCATGACATACAGAGGGCTGCGCTCATAGGCTTTACCCGCAAGCCTGGCCTCAATTTGTAAACAATCGCCGTCAACGCGTGTTGCCGTAATACGTGCCTGATAAACAGAGGATTTGGAGTCCGGCACAAAGGCGCGTACCCGCTGGCCCAATGTCACCAGCTCTCGTTCTGTGGAACACAGGGTGGCGGTCAATATCCGCCCCGTGCCATCAATTATCGCGGCGGTGCGAATCCAGGTTTGCAGCACCTGCTGCTCAACTTCAACGAGTGTCAACGTGAGTTCAACAGCCTGACTGGCAGTAATGGCCGTATCGCGCTTGAGGCCTTCAGCACGGATGCGATCGCGCACACCGTGCCCCTGCGCCAGACCAACGCCCAACAGAAGGAGTAGAGCTATCGGCAATTTTAGCCTTGTCCCAGCAGCTATTGCGGACAACTTAATAAAACCCCTTCAATGGTCGTCAAAACTAATGACAATAATTGTCTTTACTGTCGAGAATGTGAGTGCCCCAGGGGTAGAGCCCCACGTTGGCAACACGCTCAACCTTTTCCGTTTTTGCGTCGATGACATAAACCGAGTTATCCGTTGAACTGGCTAAATAGAGTGTCTCATCGGCGGTATCGGTGGTCGATGTTTCAATCTGCACATTGCCAATTTTAATACGCCCCGCCGCCTTCAAGCTCTTCATGTCATAGACATAGAGAAAACCAGAGGTAGAGCTAATAACAAAAGCTTTACCGGCTGCAAAGTTAATGCCCATCATTTCCGGCCCCGCCTCAAGCGTTGCCACCACCTCGTTGCTCTGGGTGTCGATAATAGAAATCGTCTCATCACCATTGTTAGCCGTCACCGCATAGCGACCATCGTGGCTCATAAATGCGCGCCAGGGATCGGCACCCACCGGGATCTTTTTAATGACTTTATCTTCGCGCGAATCAATCACGGTAACGATGCCCAAATCGCCATCGGCGGCATAGAGGTAGCGCCCGTCGTTGCTAATACTGAGGTTAGACACGCCTTTAATCCCGCCCAAATAGCGCTCGGGGTCGAGTGTTGCAATAGCCGGCGCGCTGCCGACGTGAATTTTCTTCAATAACTCATGGCGGCTAACGTCGATAACGCCGACCCAGTGGGAGCCGTAGTTGGCGACATAAGCTTTCGATCCATCGGGCGTGAACGTAATATTCAGTGGTTCAGCCAAACCGTGGATTGTTTTAATCACACTCAGTGAAACCATGTCGATGACAGAGATAGAGTCACCATCGGGGTTGCCCTGATAGTAGTAGCGGCCATCCGGGGAAAAGGCCAAATGCTCGGGAGCAAAACCAACAGGGATTGCTTTTTTCAATGTCAGGGTGGCGACATCAATAATATAGGCCTTATTGGCACGCGTGCCGCCGGTGACAACCCAACGACCATCACTGGACATCATCGCCATATGCGGGTTGACGTTATTACCGAGAAAAACACTGCCAACAATTTTATGGGTTTTTATATCCATAAAACTAATGTCGTTGGAATCGCGGTTGACAATTACGACGACAGACGCCGGGTCGGAAATTTTGATCTCCTGGGTGCTATTTGCTTCCTGAGCACCTTTTATTTGCTGCGCATTAAGGCCTGCTACCGCCAGCAGACTGATTAAGACAGATGCACACTGCCTGAGAAAACGTTTATGGCTAAACATGGTATAAATTCCTTACATTAATGACGTTACATTTAACGCACTAAAATTAGTCGTTGCCCGAGCGTATTAATAGTTGGCCTGGAGTCGGAAACCGG
>JBFHDT010000343.1:0-2934 GCA_041584575.1 Porticoccaceae bacterium | reverse complement strand
TCGTGCCATTAACGATGCTTTTTGCTCGCTATTCAACTGAGCACCAAAGACACTGTGATCATCAGACCGGCGGAAAACCGGCTTGATAATCAGATCATCAAAATGGTCGTGCACATATTGACGGTCGCTGTCATCACCACACCAATAGCTACGCACAGAGTCCATTTGTGGCTCGCGGCCAAGGAAGAATTTGCCTATAGCGGGGAGATATTTAAGCAGAGCAGGATTTTCGAGCACACCGGAACCCAGGGGGTTGGCAATCACAGCGCGTCCCGAGCGCACCACATTAAGCAAGCCTGGCACGCCAAGCTGAGAGTCACTACGCAACTCTACAGCGTCGCAATAATAATCATCGACACGACGCAAAATAACATCGACACGCTTGAGACCATCGAGGGACTTCATCCACACGAAACCACCGCGCACAGTTAAATCACTCCCTTGCACCAGAGGGTAGCCTAAATAATTCGCCAACAACGCGTGTTCAAAATAGGTTTCGCTGTAGGCTCCTGGTGTGAGCACAACAACGTGGGGGATATCATCATTATTGGGACATAAAGCCGCCAGTTTTAGCCGTAAGGTTTGAAAGAACATCGACAGGCGATGGACGTGGCTGTCACGAAATAAACTGGGCAACACTCGCGACATCACCGTGCGATTTTCCAGGGCATAGCCTGCACCGCTGGGAGCCTGTGTGCGATCAGCTACCACACACATTTGTCCTTCTGGGTTACGTACCATGTCGACGCTGTGCAGAATCAGCTGATGCTCGCCGGGCATTTTAATACCGTGGCATTGGCGCAGAAAACCAGCATGACTAAAAATCAACTCAGGGGGCACCACGCCGTGACGAATCAAGTCTCGTGGGCCGTAAATATCTTTCAGCACCAAATCGAGTAGTTCTGAACGCTCGATTAAACCCGACTCAATGTCATTCCATTCCTCGCTGTCGATCAGTAAAGGGACGGGGTCAAGCCCCCAGGTGCGGCGTGCCTGGGGTTGTGCTGAAAGATTATAAGTAGCGCCATCATCACGCAGAATTCGCAGGGCTTTACGTTGTCGGTCCGACACCGCATCGCCGCCCAGAGATTCCATGCTACTCAGCAAATACTGCCAATGGCTACGCTGCTCACCACTGACGTCGTAGACTTCGTCAATAAAACCCGGTGACTGCGCGTAGTGAAATGCAGCATCAGGCGCACGCTGCACCTGATGCTGACTTTGGCTCAGCTGACGCGGCAGGGACCAGGCCGTTTGTGAAGGTTTATCATTCATTTTTAGGCGCCGCTTAAAAACCAATCAGCTATTCTATCTCGAATTCACTGTGAATCCGAAATTTTAACAACCCCACAGCCAGGCTAAAGACTTACAGACACCACCCTAGTGATCAAAACTTGCGCAAGTCAAGGGTATGAGGGTATTCACGATCCGGGTGAACAGCTGGTGGGGCCATAGGCCGAGGCATCTGCCCATGGGGGAAAAACTGACGCAGTGCTTTCAGCTCAGGCTGGGGAATCAAGGGCGCCGGGCTATGGCCAAAGTCCGTATAACGACTAACACGGCGCGTTTCCGCCTCAAAGGCATTGACTGGGTAGGCATCATAACTCAGCCCACCCGGATGGCTAACATGGTAGCTACAACCACCAATCGACAAACCGTTCCAGGTATCAATCAAATCGAAAACCAGTGGTGCATGTACACCGATAGTAGGGTGCAGACCCGAGGGCGGCTGCCAGGCTCGGTAACGCACGCCGCCAACATATTCACCCTGTTGACCGGTGTTATTCAATGGTACCCGATTCCCATTACAGGCCACCACATAACGTCCATCTGTCAAACCTGTGGCTCTTACCTGCAGGCGTTCGACCGAGGAATCGACGTAGCGTGATGTACCAAAGCTACTGATTTCCTCACCCAGCACATGCCAGGGTTCAATAGCCCAACGTAATTCAAGATTAATATCGCCAATGGCGACTCGCCCATAGTGAGGGAAACGAAACTCTTCAAAGGGAGCCAGCCACTCAAGCTGAAAGGGAATATCGTGGTTTTGCAAATCACTCACCACATCTTTCATGTCCGCCCAAATATAGTGGGGCAACATAAACTGGTCGTGCAGCGCCGTGCCCCAACGCACTAGCGGCTGCTGGTAAGGTTCGCGCCAGAAACGGGCAACCAGGCTGCGCAGCAACAGCGCCTGCACCAGGCCCATTTGGTAATGGGGCGGCATTTCAAAGCCCCGAAACTCTAACAAACCCTGACGACCGCTGGCCGAACCCGGTGCAAAAAGCTTATCAATACAAAACTCAGAGCGATGGGTATTGCCGGTGATGTCCGTCAACAAATTACGCATGAGTCGGTCAATTAACCAGGGCTGATCGACGATACCATCGGGCATCTTCTGGAAAGCAATTTCTAACTCATAAAGTGCCTCATCCCGCCCCTCGTCGACCCGGGGTGCCTGACTGGTCGGGCCGATAAACATCCCCGAAAACAGGTAGGACAAACTGGGGTGGTGCTGCCAATAGGTCACCAAGCTGCGTAATAAGTCGGGGCGGCGCAACAGGGGGCTATCTGCTGGGGTCGCAGCGCCTAAGGTAATGTGATTGCCACCACCAGTGCCCGTATGGCGACCATCGAGCATAAATTTTTCAGTGGCCAAACGGCTTTGGTGAGCCTCTTCATACAAGGTACGGGTGTTATCGACAAGCGCCTTCCAGTTACTCGCTGGATGGATATTAACTTCTATCACGCCTGGGTCGGGCGTCACCAACAAACGCTGCAGACGGTAGTCTTTAGGGGGTTCGTAGCCTTCTAGAACAACCGGCAGTTCAAGTTTGCTGGCGGTTTTTTCAATCGCGTTAACCAGAGCAATATAGTGTTCGAGATATTCCATTGGTGGTAGGAAGATATGCAGCTTACCAGCACGCGCCTCTA
>JBFHDT010000342.1:0-2936 GCA_041584575.1 Porticoccaceae bacterium | reverse complement strand
GTCGTATCTTTCTGAAATTACATTTGGACTATTAACTATTAAGGGCAAAAAGATAAATAACCAATGGTGAGGTTTCATTACTTGTTCCCCCAGGTCCTGAGTTCATTTGTTCCTAAATAACGAACCCGTTTAGTATTTAAGGGCATAAAAGCGCCCTCTGGCTTACCTAGGCTATCAATGTAGCAAGGATATATTCCGCCAATAAAAGATAAAGTTGCGTAGTAGTATTCTTCTTCTGGTAGTACCCCGCAATCTGCCAAAAGTCCAGCAGCTACTGCAGCTATATTTATTTGATACTTTAAGCGTGAAGATTTAAACCAATCTTCAATTTCAAAAGCGAGCTGTGTATAAGGTCCGTTACCCATGCCAATTGAGTTGGCGAAATCCATTAGGGGTTTTACTCGTTCATCAGCACTGATAAGTGGTCTGCCATAGCCATAAACAGTTCGGTACATTTTTAATTCATTGCGTATGATTTTTTCGAGAGACTTGCCTTTTTCGAGGTTGTTTGCCGCTCGATATAAAAAATCTATTGAGCCCTTTATTGGTTTTAATCCATAAATTGTTGCTTCAGATACGCCAATTCCAGCGGCACTGGCGAGCACGCCAGTTGAGCGACAAGTGCCAGCTAGCGCTGCTACGCGATTATTCCATAATCGAGGGTCTGGAAAGCTGGTGCTAATGAGCCAGATTCCTTCTACTAGCCTAGCAAGCTTGGTAGACGTTTTACCCGTTAGTCCGTAGATAAAATATTCCATCCAACTACATTCGTTGAGCTCAGTAAAAACATCCTTGCCCCGCAGGACTACTCGCTCACCAGGGAACCAGGCGCCCATTTCAGTTTGCCAGTTGTCCTCGAAGAGCTTTAGCAGTTCGGGGCCGTTTAACGAGCTTGTGCTTTTTTCAGTCATTGTTTGCCACCGGGCCTGGATCATTTGTTAGAGTAAGGCCATCGCTGAAAAATGGGTAGCGACTCCATCCCATTTTCTCTTGTTCGATGGCGTGTGCGGCGGCGCCAGGTAGCCTGAGCAATAAAAACAGTATTTCAGCCTGTTCCGGTTCAAAGTCCAGGGCAAAAAAAGTTGCTGCCGCGACTCCAGAAAATGCTAGAGGTGAGTCGGCGTGTTGCTCTAGTTTTTCACGATGGCATTGCAGCCAAAGCAGAGGCTCGCTTTGTTCTATGGAGACCAGGTGGTTAAGCAGTTGTTGAACGGGCGTTGGGCAGCTGGCGCCATTGGGATCGAAGCCGGGTGTGTGCTCCATTTCCGGCCAGACATCGGAGCGTTCTTCGCGTGGCGGATTGTCGATAATCTCGATCCACCTTTCGAGGTCAGTGCCGCATTGCTGCCAATACTGCATAGCTGTGAAGACTTCTCGGGCGCCGCCAAGGTTGCCTGCACCGATAGAAATGGCAGCGATTAGGGCCGAGGCTCGAGTGGAGCCGCCAACACCTGCATTCATTGCACCGCGCACGCTGTGGTCGCGAGGGCCTGGGTTGGCCAGGGCAACGGCGAGCCCTTCCAGCATCTGCGCCTGAGATGTACTGGGCGGGTCGAGCTTAAACAGCAACCATAGATATTCGACAAGGCTAATTTTACCCAGTAGATCGCCGTAGACATCAAACCCGGCGCAATAGCTTTTCGCTGCGGCAAAAGGGTTGTCAGATTCCGCTTCTTCTCGCCAAATTTTGGTCGTGATTTGTTCGAGAGTTTTTTCAGTGTTGTCTGTCATGTGGTTAGTTTCAGCGTTTGGGTGCGCAGGCCGATGGGAGGGGCCTCATTCTGATCGATGCGCACGTCGAGCAGCGTTGGCTTCTGTTTTTTGAAAAAGCCCTGGCAGTCAAGTTTCAGCAGGTCTTCGGCAGAATAAATAATATGGCCTTCAACGCCCATAGCTGCGGCGAAAGCGGCAAAATTAGTAACGGGTAGGCTAAAGCCGATCTCTTCGGCGCCACTCATGCGTTGGCCGTGTTTAACCATGCCGTAGGCGCTGTCATTGAGCACCACGAAGACAACAGGGAGTTTTTCTTCAACCGCGACGGTAATTTCCTGGCCGTTCATCAACAGACTGCCGTCGCCAGTAATACACACAACAGGTTTGTCGGGGCGGGCAAGTGCCGTACCAATGGCGCTGCCAATAGCCCAGCCCATAGATGCAAAATTAAGTGAGGCTCGGAACAGGCCGCCCTTGGCATCGCGGCGTCCGGAAACCCGTCGGTCGTGGGGGTGCAGGTAGTGAGTTGCCCATGAGAAGCTATTGCCGACATCGGCTAAATAGTGGGTGTTTGCGGGGAATATATTGGGCAGTTCGCGCATTAGGCGTTGGGGCTTGATGGGGCTGGCATCGCTGCAATATTTATCTTCTCCGTCCAGCGAAAACTGCCGGGTTGGTTCTTTGTCGGTTGATATTGCTTGATTGGCGTCATCTGCGGCGGGCGCTTGAAAGGGCTTGTCAAAGCCCTTATTGGCGAAGCGCTTTAGTACCGCTTCGAAAATGCTTTCGAGGCGACCTCTGACGTGCAGGGTCGCCATCAAGGTTTTAGTCAAGTTTGATTCGCTGGCCTCAATATCGATAATGCGCTGCTGATGCCGCTCAGGCTCCCACCCCTGGCTGGCCCATTCGCTGAGCTGTGCGCCAATGATAAAGATGCGGTCGACTTCGGGGTCAGTAAGTAACTGATGTGCACTTTGGTGACCAGAGAAGCCAATAACCCCTCGAAACAACGGGTGATAGGGGCTAACCAACCCTTTGCCGTGGGGGGTGACGACCAGTTGGGCGTTCAGGCCCAGCGCCAGATTAAGGATTAGGCCAATAGCTTCTCCGGCGCCGTCGCCTATGACAAACAGGGGTTTTTTGGCCTGGGTGAGCTCGCTGTAGAGTCGCCCAACGGCATCATTATCAAACAGTGCCGGTTTGCGAAGCAGATCGGGCAAATC
>JBFHDT010000341.1:0-2942 GCA_041584575.1 Porticoccaceae bacterium | reverse complement strand
GCCGATACCCATTTGTTCGATTTCACCGGTCTTAAATTACAGCGTGGTGAAGATGCCGTTGATTTTAATCCCAATAAAATAGACATCGTTAATCTCACAGCGGGCTGATCAAAAACAATGATTACAGCGCAAAACCTCGAACTGATTCGCGGCAATAAAAGCCTGTTAAAAGACGCCAACCTGCGTGTTCACGATGGCCAAAAAATCGGTCTCATTGGTGCCAATGGCTCGGGCAAGTCGTCCCTTTTTGCGCTGTTAAAAGGCGAGCTACACGCCGATGCCGGTGATATTGGTTTTCCCTCGCACTGGCGAATTTCCAGTGTCGATCAGGAAACCCCGAGTATCCCCAGCTCAGTACTGGAATACACCATTGATGGTGATAGCGAGTACCGTGCCCTTGAAGCTGAAAAGGACGAGGCCGAAGCCGCCGGGGGTGATGTGCTGGCCGACTGGCACCACCGCTATGAAGCCCTCGATGGTTACTCCATGGGGCCTCGCGCTGCGCAACTATTGGCGGGCCTGGGTTTTGAACACGACGCGCAGCAGCAGCCGGTGTCGAGTTTTTCTGGGGGCTGGCGCATGCGGGTAAACCTGGCCCGTGCCCTACTTAAACCCTCTGAATTATTGCTGCTCGATGAGCCCACCAACCACCTCGATTTAGAGGCCGTGGTTTGGCTTGAGCGCTGGCTGAAACGCTATCCGGGCACTTTAATCGTGATCTCCCACGATCGGGAGTTTCTTGATAATCTGGTCGACGGTATTATCCATTTCAACGGTGCGACTCTGGATACTTACTCGGGTGGTTATTCCAGTTTTGAACGCCAGCGTGGCGAACGCCTCATGCTGCAACAGGCCGTGTTTGCCAAACAACAACGCCAGCGCGCCCACCTGCAAGCCTTTGTCGACCGCTTCCGTTATCAGGCGACTAAAGCACGGCAGGCCCAGAGCCGAGTTAAGGCCCTTGAAAAACTCCAGGCCGCCGCACCCATTTATGCCGCCAGTGGCTTTGATTTTAAGTTCTTTGAACCCGATGAACTCTGCTCGCCACTGATTAGCTTTGACCAGGTGCAGGCGGGTTATGGCGACACCGTTATTCTTAAACATATCCACATTAATTTACTGCCGGGCTCGCGAATTGGCTTGCTCGGGCGCAACGGTGCCGGTAAATCGACCCTTGTGAAATTGCTCGCCGGGGTAATTGAACCCGTCAGTGGTGAAGTCGACCGGGGGCGGCAATTACAGGTCGGCTATTTTGATCAGCAACAGCTCGATGCGCTGGATCTCACCGCTAGCCCTCTACTCCACCTGCAACGCATAGCGGAGGGTAAAAAAGAGCAAGAGCTACGTAACTACCTCGGGACTTTCGGCTTTCGCGGCGACGCCGTTCTGGCCCCCGTTGGTCCACTTTCGGGCGGAGAAAAAACGCGTCTTGCACTGGCGCTACTGGTTTGGGAAAGGCCCAATCTCTTGTTGCTGGATGAGCCCACCAATCACCTCGACGTCGATATGCGCGAAGCGCTAATCCTTGCCCTGCAAGAATTTCCCGGTGCTGTTGTCGTTGTCTCTCACGATCGCCATTTGTTACACACCGTAGTCGATGAGCTTTATCTGGTTGCCAATGGCGAGGTGCGGCCCTTTGACGGCGATCTTGATGACTACCAGCGGCTGCAAATTAAAAGCGCCCCGCAATCCTCAGGTGTGGACACAGAAGAAAACAGCGATGAGAAGGGCCGTAACACCACGCCTGGGCGCGTTAATAAAGCCCCCGACCGACAAGAACAAAAGCGCCTGCAGGCCGAATTCCGCAGGCAGGCCGCCCCCCAGCGCAAAGAAATTAGCGCTATTGAGAAAAATATGGCCAAGCTGGAAGCAACGCTTGCAAGCCTTGCCGAACAACTCGCCGATCCCACCCTCTATACCGACCAGCCGGTGGAGACACTGAATCAACTCATGAAGGCCCAGGGCGAGGGTAAGAATGCACTGCAAACGCTAGAAGAAGAATGGTTGGCCTTGCAGGATGAGCTGGAAGTGATGACACAAGCCTTTGACGAGCAATTTACGGGCTAGTCAGTTTTCAGTGAGACAAACCGTCTGGACGTATATCGGCCCTTTGCGGCGCAGTGTGCATCGTGATGATTAACGAGTGAGCGTTACCTCTTCTCAAGTAAGCACTTGCATCTATCGGCTAAGGCCATAGCCGGCAATGGCTAGCTGGCCATTAGAAATAGAGGCAGAAGTATAAGAGTGCCAACGGGCTCACAAATTCTGCTGCTTGCAAGGCTATGTTTAGGTTACCCTTTTGCCCACGTTTTCTTTAGTGATCAAGACCAAAAAGCCTATCGGGGCAAGGAAGGGTTTATTTATGAAAAAGGTATTAACGATTGGATTGTTGGTTCTAGTCGGGCTATGGGTTGCAGGAGTCGTGCTTTTCGGTCGAGCTGCCAGTAGCAAGGTGGATGATCAAATTGCAGAGATTAATACGGTTCTTCTCGAGCATACACTTCCGGTTTCAATTAATAAGCACTCCTACGAATCAGGGTTTCTATCAAGCCAATCCCGTCTACAGTTGAGTATTGATCGCGACAACAGGGAGGCACTTGTGGTTGATGTTGACCTGGATATTTATCACGGTCCACTGATGTGGACACCCGATGGTTTGAAATTGGGTGCCTATTACATTGCGTTTACACCAGACATGGCTTTTTTGGTCGACGAAGACAAAGATGCTAAAGAATTTCTTGACAGTTTTGCGGAGCGTAAACCCTTAAATGGTCACTTTCTATTAGGCTTATGGGGCGGACAAAATGTTGGCCTGGAACTGGCACCGTTTACTTTTTCTGAGGATGGTCAATCTGTGAGTCTTGAAAGCGGAGTGATTGGGACGTTTAGCAGTGACGATGATTTCTCTCGCTTAAAGAGTACCGTTAAATTTGGGGCGCTTT
>JBFHDT010000340.1:0-2961 GCA_041584575.1 Porticoccaceae bacterium | reverse complement strand
CGTACATCGACAGGCTGGCGTGACCCTCTGCTGCAACACGGGTGTTGAATCGATTGAAGATGATACGGGTGACGGCAAGGTGGCCGCCGTCGTTACCGACAGTGGTTATCGGGTGTTGGCCGATATTGTCGTGGTTGGCATCGGGCTGTTACCTAATGTCGAGCTGGCAGAGTCAGCAGGGGTGGCCTGTGATAATGGTATTGTTGTCGATGAATACGGTCGCACTTCAGTAGACAATATTTATGCAGCGGGTGATTGCGCCAATCATCCCAACCCCATTTATCAGCGTCGTCTGCGCCTTGAATCGGTTCAGAACGCGGTTGACCAGGGTAAAGCCGTCGCTGCCACGATTTGTGGCAAAGACAAACCCTATGCCCAGGTACCGTGGTTTTGGTCTGATCAATACGACCTGAAACTGCAAACAGCCGGTATTAATAGTGGTTATGATCAGGCAGTTGTACGGGGTGAAATTGCTAGTCGTTCGTTTGCGGTGTTTTATTTGCGCGCAGGTCGTCTGTTGGCAGTTGACGCCATAAATCGTCCCGCAGAATTTGTCGTGGCACGCAATATTTTAAGCAAGGGACTCTCCGTGAGTGCCGAGCGCTTGCAGGATGAAAGTATTCCGGCAAAAGCGTTGGCCGATGAGCAAGCAGAAAATTCGGTTAATAAGCAAGGGCCGTCCCAACAAGTGGCTTGAGTCTAAAACTGCATTGCAGTATTTATTATTGAGAAATAAAGCTAAGGAATTAAAAATGATTAAAGTAACTTATATTGAAAGCGATGGCACCAGCAGAGACGTTAACGTAGAAGAGGGCGTTAACTTGATGGATGCAGCCCTTGATAACATGGTGCCGGGTATCGACGGCGACTGCGGTGGTGTTTGTGCCTGCGCAACCTGTCATGTGCATGTTGAGCCCTCATGGATTGACAAGCTGAAACCAATGGACGAAACCGAAGACGCGATGCTTGAGCTAACGGATGATCGCAACGAAAGTTCTCGTCTTGGTTGTCAGATAATAGCCACGCCCGAGCTGGATGGCCTTATTGTTTACACACCCGAAGGGCAGCATTAATACGGAGCATTTTGCGAGGCAGTTGTGATTTTTTTCGCCAGAGTGCGAATGTTGAAGGGAAAAGTACTAGGTGGAATACAGGGAGGTATTCCCAAGACATAAAAAGATTGCGGATATATAAAAAAGTATTCCGTTGCAACGTGCATTAAATAACGGTGGCAGAATACAGTGGAATATGCGAGAAATAGGTAAATATTATTATGACATCAGCGACAGTGAGTTCCAGGCAAACAATGTATAAGCGGCAAACATTTGCACAGAGTATTGTCCGTGTGCTGCTGTTAATTACAGGTACTATTTCAGTGGTGCTGGGTGTAGTGGGGATCTTTTTACCGATATTGCCGACTACGCCCTTCCTGCTGTTGGCTGCTGCTTGCTATGTGCGTAGCTCAAATAAGTTCTACACCTGGTTGGTGTCTCACCCTGTGTTGAGCAAATATATTCTTGCGTATCTCGATGGTCAGGGCATTCCCAGAAAGGCTAAGTATTATACTTTGTTAGTTATGTGGTTAACGATGAGCATCTCTGCCTTCATCGTTCCCTTGTGGCAAGTTAGCGTGCTACTGTTGTGCATCGGTCTGGGTGTTTCGGCCTATATCTGGCGACTTCCCGAGCCAAAATTGTAATAAAGTATGTCTGTCTTTAGTTGTAACTGAATCGTTGGCGTTTATTATTATCTTTAATTTTGTGCCTTGTTCAGAGGCTCCTTAGTAAAGCGGAATCTATTGACACCCACCTTGTTGGTGGGTGTCATCACCACACTTAACTGAGTATCATTTCTGTCGTTATAACGCCCTCTGTTTCTGCGACAAAACCCTTCCAGCTAGACATATATTCGACAAAGGTGTCACTGAGTCCTTCTGCACGCAAGTGATCGGCTGAAACCGGGTTTTCCATCGGGGTGAAATGACTATCTTTCGCGGTTTGGTTGGGAAAGTCGTGGTGAATAATGGCCGCTCGTCCCAACAGAACGAAATCAACCCCGCTGTCCATGCAGCGCTTTACCTCCTCGGGTGTGCGGATTTTACCGGCGACACCGAGGCGCACATCACCACGGTCAAGGGCGACGAAATGCTCCATCAAGTTACGGCCCTTATAGATCTCTTCAGTGGGCTCTTTAAATACATCCCATAAAGACATATCCAGATAATCAATTTGCGCCTCGTCAAACAGACGTTGAGCGACTTCGATAGATTCACTGAGCTTGATACCAAAACGTTCAGGCGTTAAACGCACACCGACACTAAAGTCGCTTTTACAGCGCTGGCGAATACCCGCAATAATATCAAACAGTGGACGGGCACGATTTTCCAGCGAGCCGCCGTACTGGTCATCGCGACGGTTCGTGTCGCTACTGAGAAATTGGCAGAGGATGTAACCGTGGGCACCGTGAATCTCGACGCCATCAAAGCCCGCTTTTTCGGCGCGCTCGGCACCTGCAATGAAATCTTCGATGAGTTGCTCGACTTCTGTCGTAGAGAGGGCGCGGGCCCCAGACTCTTCGTGAGCAGAGGGCGCAACAGGTTGGGTGCCAATCAACTCTTCCGGTGAGCGGTGGCCCGCATGGTGCAACTGCACAACCGACAGGCTGTCATTTTTGTTAATACCAGCGGCTAAACGGGTCAACCCTTCCAGGTGATCGTCAGAAAAAATCCCCAGTTGCCCTGGGAAACCCTGGCCAATAGCCTGCACGTGAGCCGCACAGGTCATGGTTAAGCTAAAGCCACCCTCGGCGCGCATGGTTAACCACTTGTACTCGTTATCAGACAAAGTGCCATCGACATGGCTTTGTAAATTGGTCAGCGGTGCCAGGGCAAAACGGTTTTTAATAGCAGGGCCGCGTAGAAAGGTTAAAGGCTCGAATAAAGACTGCATAGTAATAAGTCCG
>JBFHDT010000339.1:0-2968 GCA_041584575.1 Porticoccaceae bacterium | reverse complement strand
GGTGGCGCTTTGAGCAGCTCAACCAGGTCGGCGGTCCACTCGGGACTCAGGGGCTTGGGGGGAACGCCTTCAGCTGCGCGTTCTTCTACGTGTTTACGGTATGCTTCTAGCACGGTAATTTTCCTTTCATTGGTTGACTTTACCCGTTGCGGTGGTAACCGGATGCGGGGCTATCAATGACACACATCGATGGGTGGGCCGGCAAGCCCGGGAGCGAATTCTACAGTAAAAATTCCCGCCTGTAATGGCTTGTAGGCGTTGGCCTTTCTAGAAATGGAGCCGTTTTAATGATTGTTTTTTTAAGCAACGCGATTATTTGCGAGCCCACTGTCTTTTTACCCTGATTTTGTACGGTAATCTCGCAAATAGGCGACCCAGTAAACAGCGGCGACTAATAGAGTGCCGCCCACTAGATTGCCCGCAGTCACCGCCGCGAGATTGATAGCGGCGCCTTGTAATGACACTATACCCTGAGTGTCCAGGGCTAGCCCGTAGGGCAGAAAAAACCAATTGGCGATAGAGTGCTCAAACCCTAGTGCGACAAAGGCGGTAATGGGAAAGATCACGGCTAACACCTTGTCGGTGACGCTGTGTCCACCCATTTCCAGCCAGACGGCGAGGCACACCAGTACGTTACAGAGAATGCCACGAGCAAAGGCCTCACCAATAGACAGCCCGGTTTTACTGGCGGCGATTTGACTGGCCGTTTCACCTACGGTGTTACTGCCGAGCCCAGCAACGTCGGCCCAAACCACCAGTACCACTGTACCCAAACAGCCGATGACATTACCGATATAGGCAATCAGCCAGTTGCGAATAACACTGCGCGTGCTGATTAACTTGCTCGCCCAGGCCATGGCCAACAGATTGTTGCCGGTAAATAATTCGGCGCCGCCCACCACGACTAATATCAAGCCCAGGCTGAAACTTAAACCGCCGAGCAAGCGGGTGATGCCAAAGCCAAGATTGCTATCAGTGACCACGACACAAAAGAAAATAGCACCCAGCGAGATAAATGCCCCGGCGAGTACAGCGAGAGTAAATAGTGTCAGTCCCTTGATGTGGGCTTTGGCAACGCCCATGTTCTCGACCTGCCGGGCTATTTCCTTTGGTGAATAGGCGTCGGTTACACTTTCATTCTTTGCCATCGTATTGATATCCGGGTTGATGTTTATCGATTTGTTTGTTGAGCCAGGGAGCCACTGAATAAATCTGGGCGAAATAGTCGGCGAGTCAGGGTTTTCATGTTTAAGGCGCAAGCCGTGTGCAATCGTTCGTTATTGCGAAGGGCTGCTCCAAGGGTAGGCGCCATGAGTCGACGAAGAAGGAAATGCTGACTTGTAGAATGCGAGTTCATGACTTGTTCGGGTGCTCCCGTATCTTGCAGTACAATGCACCACTTACCTCTATTTAGCTATCGGGACCTCTTTGTGATCAATAACGATGTACTACGCCGTATCCGCTACACCTTCGATTTTAGCGATGACAAAATGATGGCGATTTTTGCCCTGGCAGACTACAAGGCAACGCGGGCCGAAATTAGCGCCTGGTTAAAAAAAGATGAAGATCCCGATGCAGTGGTTTGCAAAGATAAGTATTTGGCGCTTTTTCTCAACGGACTCATTATTGATCGGCGCGGTAAAAGAGAGGGCCCCCAGCCCGAACCCGAAAAACGTTTAACGAATAACGCGATTTTTATGAAATTGAAAATTGCGCTGAACTTAAAGGCTGAAGAAGTATTGGCGATTATTGAGCTAGCGGGGTTTGCCATGAGCAAACATGAACTCAGCGCCTTCTTTCGCAAGCCCGGCCACAAGCACTACCGCACCTGCCACGACCAGATTTTGCGCAACTTCCTTAAAGGTGTTCAACTTAAATATCGCCGCAGTGATGAAGCGACAAACCCTTCGGTTTGGAAATAGAACTGTGCCAGTTAAACCCTGCAATACAAGCGTGTTTCCGTTCAATACAAAATCTTAAGGATTAACAATGACAGAGAAAACAATCGCCGAGCAATGCGTGGCAAAAATCATCGACAACGACGCCGTCGTGAAAGGCCTGGGTATTCGCGTAATCAGTGCCGAGCAGGGGCGTGCTGTGCTGTCTATGACAGTGCGTGCCGACATGCTCAATTCTTTAGGGCAATGTCACGGTGGCATGAGTTTCACCCTGGCCGATGCCGCTTTTGCGTGTGCTTGCGTGTCGAGCAATCAGGCCGGCGTCGGCGCCCACGCGGCGATGGATTATATTCGCCCAGGTATGGAGGGCGATGTGCTCACTGCCACGGCGACCGTGCGCCATCAGGGCAAGTCGGCAAGCTTGGTTGAGGTTGTTGTCGAGAATCAAAACGGCAAGCAAATCGCTTTACTTCATGGCCGCTCCCATAATTTTGATCGAGCTTTTATTGAGAACGAAGCGGCTTAACCCAGCTAGCTTTTTTAAACATTTTTTTGAAAACCATGCAAAGCAACGAGGCAAACATGAAAGATGCATTTATCTGCGATGCCATTCGCACCCCCATTGGCCGTTTTGGCGGTTCTCTCTCTTCGGTTCGCGCGGATGATTTAGGGGCTATCCCCATCAAAGCCTTGATGTCACGCAACCCTCAGGTTAACTGGCAGGCAGTGGATGACGTTTACTATGGCTGTGCCAACCAGGCCGGTGAAGATAATCGCAATGTGGCGCGCATGAGTGGTTTGCTGGCCGGTCTCGATAGCGCCGTGCCCGGTGTTACCCTTAACCGCTTGTGTGGTTCGGGTCTCGATGCTGTGGGTAGTGCCGCGCGGGCCATCCGCTGTGGTGAGGCCGATCTGGTGATCGCCGGTGGGGTAGAGTCCATGTCCCGTGCGCCTTTAGTGATGCCCAAAGCCGAGAGCGCCTTTAGTCGCTATGCCGTAATTTACGACACCACGCTGGGCTGGCGGTTTATCAACAAACTGATGAAAAGCCAGTACGGCACCGATTCTAT
>JBFHDT010000338.1:0-2971 GCA_041584575.1 Porticoccaceae bacterium | reverse complement strand
GTTTGAGTGAGTCTGTGGGTGTCTGAGCTTTTATAGCGGGCATTGCTAGCCCCTTTTTTTACAATAAAAAGGAATACTGCCATATTTAACCCTGTTTGTTTTAGTGGTTTCTTAGGCGTCTTTTAAAACATTTTTATTGAATCATGTAGTTAGCTTACACGGGAGTTAGTGAAATGCGTTCCTTCTATCCGGCAATAAAGCCCTTCAGAGCTGAACAGCTCGATGTGGGTGATGGCCATACACTTTATGTCGAAGAGTGCGGTAACCCAGATGGCCTTCCGGTGGTTTTTGTTCACGGTGGGCCGGGGGCGGGTTGCTCGGTGCAGGATCGTTGTTTTTTTGATCCAGAGGTGTATCGCATCATCCTTTTCGATCAGCGTGGCAGTGGTCGCTCTACACCTCATGCCAGTCTTGAGAAAAACACGACTCAGGCTCTGGTGGCGGACATGGAGTTTATCCGCCATTTTTTGGGTGTTAAACAATGGGTGTTATTCGGCGGTTCCTGGGGTTCGACCCTGAGTTTAATTTACGCTCAGACTCACCCAGATAAAGTGCAGGGCATGGTCTTGCGGGGTATCTTTCTCTGTCGTGATGAGGATATTCAGTGGTTTTATCAGCAGGGTGCCAGTTCTATTTTCCCCGATCACTGGCAAGAGTTTATTGCTCCCATCCCGAATAGCGAACGCAACGATATGCTCAGTGCTTACTACCGCCGCTTAACGGGGGGCAATGAGCTGGAGCGTATTCGCGCCGCTAAGGCCTGGTCGATTTGGGAAGCACGCTGTGCAACCCTCGACCCCAACAAACAAGTAGTGGAGCGCTTGGGTAGCTCCCATGTGGCATTGGCGATGGCGCGAATTGAAGCGCACTATTTTATCAATCAATGCTATATGGCCGATCAACCGATTTTGCAGAACATGGCCAGATTAGTTGATATTCCCGCTATCGCTGTGCATGGGCGTTACGATATGGTTTGCCCGGTTAAGCAGGCTTTCGATTTACAGGCCGCGTGGCCGGAGCTAACGCTCGAAATTATTCGCGATGCAGGTCATGCCTCCAGTGAGCCGGGCACTGTTGATGCCTTGATTAAAGCAACGGATCAAATGGCGAGAATGCTAAATAACCGTGATGAAACGTAGTGTGGCTGAGTAGAGAATGCGCGGTTTAATTCAACGGGTAAGTTCTGCAGCGGTAAATATTGACGACCAGTGTCATGCCAGTATTGGGCAGGGTATTTTGCTGTTGCTGGGAATCGAAGCCGCTGATTGTTTTGAGCAAAGCGAAAAATTAATTAATAAAGTCCTCAACTACCGAATTTTTGCCGATGGTCAAGGGCGCATGAATCGCAGCCTCAAAGATATCAACGGTGAGCTGTTAGTCGTGTCGCAATTTACCTTGGTGGCCGATACCAGGAAGGGCTTGCGACCGGGCTTTTCAAAAGCTGCGGCGCCGGAGGCGGCTGAAAATTGTTATGAAAATTTTGTCAGCCATTTAAAGACCCAGTATTCAGCTGTTGCCACCGGCGTTTTTGGCGCTGATATGCAGGTCTCACTGTGCAATGATGGGCCGGTGACCTTCCTACTCGAAACGTAATTTATTTTCTGAGTGTAGGCTGGCTGGTAACGAAGGATGTCCGCAGCGGGTTTTGAGCCTTGGACAGCCTGTTTTAGGGTCGTGAGGTGGCGTTTATGGCTCGGCTTGTTAAACCTTGAAAGCGGCTTTTAGTTTCTTCGCGACTAAAATACTTTTAGGGCGTGCGTAGACTGGCACGCCATTTTTATAGGGTGGGTAGTCTTCGCCCTGAATTAGTGGCGACAAATAATTGCGGGCGGCCTCGGTAATGGCAAAGCCATCGCGGCTGATAAAAGAGCGCGGCATCATCTTTTCAACATTGGCAATTTTGTCCAGTGGTGCTTCCCCCAGGCTCCATCTGTAGCGTTTTCCCTTACCTCGCTCAATGCTCACCATCACTGCATTCTTGCCCTCGAGTGCAAATTCAACGGCGGCCTTACCCACAGCATAGGCTTGCTCAACGTCGGTGGACGAGGCGATATGTCGTGCCGAGCGTTGTAGATAATCAGCCAGTGCCCAGTGATATTTTAGGCCCAGTTCGCTTTTAATCATTTGCGCCAGAGTGGGTGCGACCCCCCCGAGCTGTTTGTGGCCGAACGCATCAGTATTACCGGCATCAGCAATTAAGGTTCCGTCTTTATATTGCGCACCCTCGGAGGCAACGATCACACAGTAGCCATTTTTCTTGACAGTCTGAGCTACTTTTTTGAGGAATTTTTCACGATTAAAAGCAATTTCCGGGAAAAGAATGATATGTGGCGGATCGCCAGCCTGGTCAGCGGCAAGGCCACCGGCAGCAGCGATCCAGCCGGCGTGGCGGCCCATCACCTCAAGGATAAAAATCTTAGTGGAGCTTTCGCACATCGAGGCGACATCAAGGCTGGCTTCTTTGGTTGAAACGGCGACATATTTGGCGACGGAGCCAAAGCCCGGGCAGTTGTCGGTCAGCGGTAAGTCGTTGTCCACGGTTTTAGGAATGTGGATGGCCTGAATGGGATAGCCCATTTTTTCAGACAGTTGGGATACTTTTAGACAGGTATCGGCGGAGTCACCACCGCCGTTATAAAAGAAGTAGCCGATGTTGTGGGCTTTAAAGACTTCAATTAAACGTTCGTATTCTGCGGGGTTGTCGTCGAAGTTTTTCAGTTTATGACGGCAGGAGCCATAGGCGCCGGAGGGCGTATGTTTAAGGGCGGCTATCGTTCGGGGCGTTTCTTTACTGGTATCGATCAGTTCTTCGCGAAGGGCGCCGATAATTCCATTTTTGCCCGCATAAATTTTGCCAATTTTGTCGCGGTTGGCGCGGGCCGTTTCGATCACACCGCAGGCGCTGGCATTGATGACCGCGGTAACACCGCCGGACTGTGCGTAAAAAGCATTTTTCTTGGCCATAATATTC
>JBFHDT010000337.1:0-2981 GCA_041584575.1 Porticoccaceae bacterium | reverse complement strand
GCCAGTGCCCGATGCCAGTCTTGCTGGCAGTCAAAGCGCTCGGCGAAGCCTTCAAGACGGCGCATACCCTCACCGGTCAAAATAATAAAGTCGTCGAACTTGCCCGCTATCATTGTCGCCATCCATTTTTCTATGGCTTGTTCATCGAGGCTATCTTTAATCGCAATAAGCGGGCAGCGTAGTACAGTGGCACCACGGCGCACCAGTAAATCTGCCAGCACGTCCTGCTGGCGGGATTCGGGAATGGCTATAGTTCTATGACGTAAGGTGGCTTCGGGTTCTGACATTAGTGACACTTATCCTCTGGTAATATCTATCAATCAAGCTTTTAACAAGTGAGTAACGGGCGATTTTCGCACAAGCTCGTAAGACCCACCACCGCCATACCACGCCCTGAACATTTCCCAACTCTAATTTAACGGGGGTTAGTGTCGGCCTATCCCCGTAACTGAGAGAAACAATCTTACCCCCGGGCCAGTTTTTCCACTATTAAGTGCCCTTGTGTTGAAAGGTTTGCTCAATAGGCTTCGCAGTGTACAAATATTATCAGGTTATTTGTTTTCGGTACTATGTTCGAGTCTTTACCTCAACGAATAATAATCGTTGCTGGAGGTATCGCCGGTTGCACGCCTCAATACCATCGATATTTCCAGAACGGCCGGCTAAAATGGCACTTCTTTTTCACTCTATTTTTAGCTGTAAATCATGATCACCGATCCTTTCTTTTACCTTTGCGCCGTTCCAGCCGTGCTCATTTTCGCCATGGTCAAAGGAGGCTTCGGCGGTGGCATCGCGATTATATCCGTGCCACTGATGTCGTTGGCCGTGCCCCCGGTACAGGCCGCCGCTATTCTATTGCCATTGCTAATTATTATGGATGGAGTCGCAATCTGGAGCTTTCGCGGCCAATGGAGTAAAGGAAACCTCGAGCGCACACTACCCGGTGCCATCGTCGGTATCATCGCTGGCGCTTTTACCTTCCACTATTTATCCGAGGCTGCCATACGACTATTAATTGGTTTTATTTGCGTTGCATTTTGTCTTAATTACTGGCTGCGACCAGGACTTAACGCCAAAGCAGGTGCAAGCGTAGTCGCCGGTAGTTTTTGGGGAGCCATTGCCGGCTTTACCAGCTTTGGCATTCACGCCGGTGGGCCGCCAATCAGTATTTATCTTTTACCCCAACGTCTGGACAAAGTCGTACTAATGGGTACCTTTGCCCTCTTCTTTGCGGTCGTGAACGTAGTCAAGCTTATCCCCTACACCTTGCTCGGCCAGTTTGACGGCACCAATCTGTTGACCTCTCTGGTATTAATACCACTGGCACCCATCGGCGTTCGCCTAGGCTACTTTTTACTGCACAAAGTTAGTGAGGCACTGGTCTATCGCATTTGTTATTTTTTCCTGATGGTCATTGGCCTCAAATTATTTATTGAGGGTGGCCATACCCTGCTCAACAGCTAACAGCGGGTCGATCATCGCATAAACCAGTGGGTTGTTTTATTGTGAATTACTTTCTGATTTCTATTTCACAATAAGGCTAACATTTAGATATTTACTGAATGCCTAGCAAGCTGTTGAAATGCACAATAGCGCAGCGTGTGTTGGGCAGACACTGTATAGTAGCCAGTCTCAGTAATAACCCGCAATTCATACTGGTAACCCCATGAAACTACTCGTTCGCAATCTCCCTCGCAGCACCACTGAAGCAGAACTACAGGCACTGTTCGAGCCCTTCGGACTCGTGCAATCTTGCTCTCTGGTGATGGATGAAGAAAGCGGCCAGTCCAAAGGTTTTGGCTTTGTTGAAATGCCCAAGCCCGGCAATGGAAAGGCAGCGATGAAACAACTCAATGCTAAAATAATCGCCGGTAATAAAATTCGTGTTAAAAAAGCCGAATCAAAAATTGATGAAACATAGAGCCCGCCACATAAAATCATGAATCAAGATCCTCTCCACGGCATTACCCTAAAAGAGATACTCACAAAACTGGTCGAACAATACGGCTGGCAAGAGCTGGGGCAACGCATCACTATTAAATGTTTCACCAACGACCCCAGTATTAGCTCCAGCCTGAAGTTTCTGCGTAAGACCCCCTGGGCACGAACAAAAGTAGAAGCACTTTACATCAAAACCGACTGGAAACCGCGTTCAAACAATAAAAACATCTGGTCTATTGAACGCAGCGGCCACAAAAGTTAATTTTTATTATTCACTGCGTATAAATGTTATTTTAGAAGGTCGAGGGCAAGAGCTTCCGCGACTTTAATACCATCAATAGCAGCCGACAAGATGCCACCCGCATAACCGGCACCCTCGCCCGCCGGATATAAACCCGCAGTATTAATACTTTGAAAATCTTTACCCCGACGAATACAAATGGGTGACGAGGTGCGTGTTTCGACACCCGTTAATAAAGCATCGGCCATGGCAAAGCCTTTAATTTTTTTATCAAAGGCGGGGATCGCCTCACGTATGGCCGCCACGGCAAAGTCTGGCAGCGCTTTTGACAAGTCACCGAGACTCACCCCCGGCTGATAGGAAGGCTGCACACTGCCCAATTGTGTCGATGCTGTATTCTGTAAAAAATCACCCACCAATTGCGCCGGCGCATAGTAGTTTTCACCGCCCAATTGATAGGCCAGGCTTTCGAGGTCGCGCTGTAAATCGATGCCCGCCAGCACATTCCCCGGATAATCCTGCTCCGGTGTAATGCCGACTACTATCGCGGCATTGGCGTTACGCTCGTTGCGCGAATACTGCGACATACCATTTGTCACCACCCGCCCCTCTTCCGAGGTCGCCGCCACCACAGTGCCGCCGGGGCACATGCAAAAGCTGTAAACACTACGGCCATTGGCGCAGTGATGCACCAGTTTGTAATCCGCCGCACCGAGAATAGGATGGCCCGCCTGTTCACCAAATCGCGCTTTATCAATGACCGACTGGGGGTGCTCGATACGAAAGCCGATGGAAAAGG
>JBFHDT010000336.1:0-2983 GCA_041584575.1 Porticoccaceae bacterium | reverse complement strand
GTAAGCGGGGATTCGTAGCCTTATGACGGGAACACTTTTTGTGGTGGCAACACCCATCGGCAATAGGGACGATATCAGTGCCCGCGCGGTATCCGTATTACAGTCGGTCGATTTAATTGCCGCTGAAGACACTCGCCACAGCGCTCGCTTAATGAGTCACTTCCAGATTACCACGCCACTAGTGGCTTATCATGACCATGGCAATGAGGCTCAGGGCGAGCGTATTTTTGCCGCGCTGGATGAGGGGCAGGATGTCGCCCTCATTTCCGATGCGGGTACACCTTTAGTCTCAGATCCTGGTTTTCGGCTGGTGCGAAGTGCGCGGGAGGGCGCGTATAAAGTCATACCTCTGCCCGGTGCCTGCGCGGCAATTACCGCCCTAAGCGCGGCCGGCTTGCCCAGCGATCGCTTTTGCTTCGAGGGCTTTTTACCGGCCAAACAAAGCCAGCGCCGAAAGGCCCTGGATTTGCTGGTCAACGAAACCCGCACGCTCATCCTGTATGAAGCGCCCCATCGCATTGTCGCGACAGTTGAAGATTTACTCGACATTTTTGGTGCCGATCGTGAAGTCACATTGGCTCGCGAACTCACCAAAACCTATGAGACCCTGCTTAGCGGCAATTTGAGCGAATTACTCGCGCAAGTAAAAAGCGATATAAACCAGCAAAAAGGTGAGATGGTACTAGTGGTGCGTGGTTTTGACGGAGAAGTACCAAGTGCTCAGGCGCAGGAGGAAGAAAGGGTGTTAAAGCTGCTGCTGGTCGATTTGCCGGTAAAGCAGGCCGCTAGCCTGGCGGCAAAAATATGCGGTGGTCAGCGCAACAGCCTGTATAAAAAGGCACTGGCATTAAGAGAGGCAGAAAAATAGGCCTAAGCTCAAGTTGTCATTCTCTTTTGTCGTTGGTATTGGCTCTACTGAGCAGTAAGGAGATCGTTGTTTTCAAACTTGGGCTGACCTGGAATTTGCCTGTCTTCAAAGGCGAGCCTACCTAAAAGCCCTGGTATAAATATTGGATTACTAGCAGATCGGGATAGATAGTCGAGTTAACTAAATGCGAATAACAATTATTTTTATTTTATCGCTATAATACGGCGCTTTTTCTAGCTGTCTTTTTTGCCCACTAAATCAATGGTTTGCAGTTATTGCCATTTTTACTCATTTTTATGGAGGTGTAGATAGTGCCGATGTATAAGGCCCTGAACGTTCAGAATAAATCAAAATTTAAACCAAGGTCTCTAGCACTCTCTGTGCAAATGGCCTCGCTAATCTGTGCCATCGCCGTGCCCTTTAGTGGACAAGTACAGGCGGAGGAAGCCAGTCGTGAGCAGTTATTAAAGCGTATTGCCCAGCTCGAACAACAAATGCAACGTATGGATCGGCTCGAGCAGCGTTTACGTGAGTTAGAAACTACCGCCGTGCTCTCTGACCCCGAAACCTATGTCAGTCGAGTCGAAGTTTTTGTTGATGAGGATGGCGTTGAGCATGCCACCGAGAAACCCGGTACTCACCCGGTGGTTACTTATCAACGTGAGCGGGTTTATCGCCGTCAGACGATTAATGAGAAAATTGATGACGCGCTGTCGGGTGAAGCCGCGAGTCGCGTGCAGGTGGGCGTCAATGCGGCCATCACCATGCAGTATGCCAACCAGCAGGATGGTAGTAACGGCGACGCCGATGGCGAGTTCTATCAGCTGGCATCGACCGACCTTTATTTCACCGCAGAGCTGGCTAAAAATACGATTTTCTACGCTGATATTGTCGGCTTGAGTGGCACAACGCCGGGCGGCGAAATTGGCGGTCTTACCGACATTAATGGTTATACCGCGCGCCTGCGTGAAAATAATGATCAGCTCAACGACCTCAGCCTGCGCGAGGCCTGGTTGATGACAGAATTGTTCGATCAGCAGTTAGCGCTGACCGTGGGTCGTATTGATTTGACGAGTTTCTTTGATAGCAACGCCGTGGCCAATGATGAAACGTCTCAGTTTTTGAGTGATGCCCTGGTCAATAATCCGATGCTGGGCCTGTCTGAAAACGGCGCTGGTATGGCTGGCGTTTATGACCCCAAAAATGGAGTCACGGTTAAACTGGGTTATCAACAGAGTGATAGTCGGGCCACCAATTTGTCCGACGCGCTTTTTCAAATGGCGGAGGTCGGTTATCAATTTAACCCCTTCGGCAGTGGTGAAGGTAACTACCGGGCCTGGTATCGCACCGATAATGGCGAGGGTAACTTAAGCGCTTACGGCTTTAGTGTCGACCAGAAAGTTGCGGCGGGCATCACCTTGTTTGGTCGCTATGGCGAAGCTGAAACGGTCAGTGATGGCGATGACGAGTTCTTCAGTGGTGGTGTGCAGTTTAGTGATGGCCGGGGCTACAACCCGAATGATGTTTGGGGTCTTGGTTTTGCAAACACTGTCCTGGGTAATGATGATGAGGAGACTCTGATTGAGGGTTATTACTCTTTGAGCCTGGCCGAACGACTGGCCCTGTCTTTTCACTTGACCTATATCGAAGAGGAGCCCGACGGTGGCGATGACTTTAGTTATTTAGTGCCCGGTTTCCGACTCCAGGCCAACTATTAATACGCTCGGGCAACGACTAATTTTAGTGCGTTAAATGTAACGTCATTAATGTAAGGAATTTATACCATGTTTAGCCATAAACGTTTTATCAGGCAGTTTGTCGCTGTCTTTATCGGTCTGCTGGCAGCAGCTGGCCTCAATGCGCAGCAAATAAAAGGCGCTCTGGATACAAATGGTGTTCAGGAAACAAATAGTTCGCAGGAAATTAAAATTGCCGACCCGGCTTCTGTCGTCGTAATCGTTAACCGCGATTCCAACGACATTAGTTTTATGGATATAAAAACCCATAAAATTGTCGGCAGTGTTTTTCTCGGTAATAACGTCAACCCGCATATGGCGATGATGTCCAGTGATGGTCGTTGGGTTGTCACCGGCGGCACGCGTGCCAATAAGGCCT
>JBFHDT010000335.1:0-3004 GCA_041584575.1 Porticoccaceae bacterium | reverse complement strand
CTCTCTCTTACCTGGTTGAGCATAAACTCGCGAAAAGGGGCGATGGCTTTAGTCGCGGCCTCGTTAAAGCCCAGTTGTTCTTCCATGTAGGGTGCAACACCTTCGTTATAGGCCTTTTCCAGTACTGGGGTCATTACAAATAAGGTGGTGAATAGCGTCAGGCCGAGGAGTATTTGGTTGGAAGGTGTTTGCGCCGTGCCCAGCGCCTGGCGGAGAATGGCAAAGACCACCAGAATTCGGGTAAAAGATGTCATCGCAATGAGCGCTGCCGGTAGTAGGCTCAGGGCTGTCATCAGCAGTAAGATTTGAATGTTCAGGCTATAGGATTGCTCGCCCTCGGCCCCTGAGGTCACGGTCACTAGCGGTATGCCCTGCTCGGCAAAGGCGGGGATCGACGCGAGTAGTGTTACACCCAGCACGAATAAAGAGGGAGGCAATTTCATTGCTCTGTGTCCTTGCGTACTTTGGCGATAAGAGCGGAAAAAGCCTCTTTTTGCTGCTCGTCATTACCTCTGGCATTGCCTGCGGTGCTGCTGTCTTCGCCCTGTTCTGCGATTGGCGCAGTGGCGATTTCACCCAGTTTGGAGATACTGCCGGGTGCGACACCCAGTACCAGCTCGGTAGAGCCGGCGCGCACGATAACCACGCGCTCGCGCTGGCCAACAGAGAGAGAGGCAATCAGCTCCAGGTTTTTGAGGTCTCGATTAGGTAGGCGGTTAATACGTTTTAGCAGCCAGGCGAGCGCGGCAATACTTAACAATACAAGGCCAAGGCCGCTGAGCAGTTGTAAAAAATAGCCTGAGGTATCCGCCAGTGGCGCATTGCTGGTGCTGGGCTCGGCGGCCTGAGCGCTAACAACAATAGGCAGCGCGAGAAACAGCAATAGGGCGTGAGGGCTTTTCATTTGAGTTTTTTAACGCGCTCGCTGGGGCTGATGACATCGGTGAGGCGAATACCAAATTGATCGTCAACTACCACGACTTCGCCATGGGCAATAAGGGTGTTGTTGACGAGCACATCGAGGGGTTCGCTAACCAGTCTGTCTAGTTCAATTACAGAGCCCTGGGAATAACGCAGTAAATCGCGAATCGCCACTTGGGTGCGGCCTATCTCGACAGAAATCGTAATTGGCACGTCGAGAATGACATCGAGGTTAATGTCCTGTTCATTCTTCATTTGCGCGTTGTTGCCGCTAGCCACCGGGCTGCCTTCGGTAAGATCTTTCAGAGGTGCTGCCGTATAGTCATCAGTTGCCGTTGCTTCGGGGCCGGTTTTGAGCTCGTCCGTTTCGTTGTTTTCGTCGTCACTCATAGAGAGTCTCCGCTGCTTTGCTTGTGCGCTATTAATGGCCCTTAGGGGCGATGTTTTTTGTTACGTATTTTTATGGAATTTCTGTCGTTGAAGGCGCCGTATTCACCATCAAAAATGGGTACGCCCTCGGCGTAGAGGGTGACCGTGTCGCCAACGTCTATGGGGATGATGTCGCCAGTGTCGAGCTTAAGTATCTCCCCCAGCGTTAACTGTGCTGTGCCCAGGGTGCTGCTGAGTTTTATGTTGGTGGTTTTTAGCTCATCAATGATCACTGGTGCCCAGGTGCCTTGGTCGTCGCGTTTTTCAGCCTGGTAGGTCACCGATAGTTGTTCGCGATAGGGTTCAATCATTGCCAGTGGCATGGCAAGTTCAAAGATGCCTTGGGTGCCCTCGAAAATAATTTCAAAACGACTTACTAATAGTTGCTCAGAGGGGTTCATCAGCTGGGCAAAATCGGGGTTGACTTCGGTTTGTTTTTTCTCAGGGTTAACTTCAATATCGGCTTTCCAGCTAACTTGTAAGTCATTCATCACCCTTTGCAATAGCATGTTGCCGATGCGCATTTCAGAGGGGGTGAAGTCCTCCTTATCTGCGACCAATTCTTTCTTCATCGAACCGCCGAAAAAACTACTCGTCGCATTAGTGATTAAGTTGTTGTCAAACACGGCAAGGGCGATACCCTTCATGGGTGATAGATGGATGAAATTAATATGAGTAGGCAGCTCAAGGGTGTGTAGGTAATCGATAAATGACGTCCCTCGTGCGCCAGCGAACTTGACGTTGTTGGAGCAGCGCAAAGTGTTAAAAACGCTTTCGCAAAATTGCAGGGCAAAACGCTCGTGGATAACATTGAGTAGGGGAAGGTCGGAGCTGAGCGACTGACCCTGGCGGGAGAAGTCAAAGCTGCGAACATGGCCGACGCCAGGGACAATAGTACCGCCATCCGTGCCGGTCTCGCTGTTAGCATCGTCGTCTTCCACGCTGGTCAACAGCGCGTCGATTTCTTCCTGAGTCAGAACCTCTTCGGTATCTGTGCTGCTAGCAGTGCCAGCATCAATATCAGTATCAGTATCTGAATCGGCCATTACTGCATCACATAGCCGGTGAAATACACCGCTTCCACTCGACCCGGATTGTGAGCCTTGTTTTGCTCTGCCTGAACAATGTTGCGGATCTCGAGAAGCATTTCCTCGCGCAAGGCTTCTTTGCTGTCTTCGCCATTGAGCTCGTCAAAACTTTTGTTGCTAATTAACATAATTAAACGGTGGCGAATGGCGGGCATGTGGTGGGTCACTTGCTCGAGTATTTTTGGTTCGTGGCTCATTACCGATAGAGTCATTTGCAGGTAGCGCAGGGTATCTTTGTAGACGAAGTTGACAATGAAGGGTGGCTCGAGGGCCAGGTAGAAGCTTTCCCCTCGCGCTTCTATTGCGCTGTTTTTCGTTTCTGTGGCAGCGCTGGAGGTGCCATCGTTAAAATAGAACCAGGCGCCACCACTGCCTGCGACCAACAGGGCTACAATACTGATGATTATTGCTACGGTTTTATTCAAACTTTGCTAGTCCTTATGTTTTGGAGCCTTGCGGGTGTTATTGACACGTTACTTATCGATGCTTATTCAAAGAATCACGTAAATTTGTTTAAGCACTAACTATGCCACTAATATTTGTTTATTAAATACAGTGGGTTAGGG
>JBFHDT010000334.1:0-3020 GCA_041584575.1 Porticoccaceae bacterium | reverse complement strand
GACTAATGAACAAGATGCTAACGGAAATACCCGCCACTCAAATGAGTGAACGACACCCGCTTATCAGCAAAACGGATGAAAACCTACTGCTCGAAGGCAACAAACTTCGCCAGCGCTGGCAAGCTCTGAACACACAAACAAACACTCACTTTGTAATCGGGGAAACCCACTTTGGCGCCGGCAATGAATTTTTAGCCGCCGCCGCACTGTGGCTACAATCTGCCCCCCCTACAGCTCGACTGCATTTTGTCGCCATTGAAGCAGCGCCGCTGAGCAGGGCTGACCTTCAGCAGGTCTTAGAAGAAACGGCACCAAACAGCGAACTAGTAGATCAGTTGGTAGAACACTATCCTGTATTGAGCCCCGGCTTTCATCGCTTATTTTTTGCCGATCAACGCATTTGCTTAACGCTTATTTTTATCGATGCCGATACCACTTTAGACCAAGGCCTGGCACTTATCAGGTCTAGCGAACATCCCTGCACGCAAGCGTTAAAGACTTTTAGCGTCGACGCCTGGTTTCTTTACGGCCCACTGTCCGGAGCACAGTGCGAACACATCAAACATCTCAGTGCGGCAAGAACAACTCTGGTCAGCCTGAAGGCGGATGAGTCAGCAAAAAAACGATTAGAAAAAATTGGCTTTACGCTAAATACAGACAGCAGCCTGACGGGTAAACACTATTTATTGCGTGGCCAGTGGCAGGCAACTGAAATCCAAACTCAAGGCGCTCTAGACAAGTCTTCATCACGCGAAGAGCAACACAAGCACAAACGAAAAGCACGATACCCGCTTCCCTGGCATATCTGCTCCGCAACACACCACTCGCAATCCCGGCACGCGGCCATTATTGGTGGAGGAATTGCCGGTTGCACCACAGCGGCGGCGCTGGCACAGCGCGGTTGGCGAGTCACTCTGTACGAGCGACACAACCGCCTTGCCAATGAAGGCTCAGGCAACCCTCAAGGGATTGTCTACCCTAAGTTATCGCCCCAGTCTTCCCCATTAAGCCGCTTTAATTTAAGCGCCATTCTATTTGCCAGCCGTTACTATCAGCCTTACTGGCAGACGGCTGCAAAACAAACATCTTTTGGGCGACAATGCGGCGTACTGGTACTGCCAGAAAATGAAAAAGAAATAGCCATCTTTGAAACGATTGCGAATCATTTCAAACAGCAAAAGGACTTTATTCAATTACTCGATAAAAGAGCAATCGAACAAACCGCCGGTCTTTCTATCAATACCACATGCGGCCTTTACTACCCACAATTAGGCTGGCTTAACCCAGCCAATGTTTGTCGAGCTTTGGTCGATAATCCGTTGATTAGTATTAAGCAGGCTACTATTGACACGTTAAACTATGACAGCACTTCATCGAACTGGCAGTTAAGCAATAAAGACAGCAAGTGTTTCGCCACTGCCGACACAGTCGTACTCGCTACCAGCACAACAACGGGGCAATTTAGTCAAACCAAACACCTCCCGCTTAAAGCCATTCGCGGTCAAATTTCCATTGCACCGAATAACAGTCATCAGGCAAACACTCAAGCATTGAAAACGGTCCTTTGCGGCGCGGGTTATATTGCCCCCGCCGACAGCACTCAACAAACCTTTGGTGCCAGTTATAACCTCAAGCATAGCGGCCTTGAAATTCGCCGCGAAGACCATCAACACAATATTGAACTGCTGGAAAAAAATGCCGCTGGCCTAACCACCTCACTGCAAATACCCAGTGTCGATAAACTTGGTGGGCGTGCCGCCCTACGTTGTACTACGCTCGACTATTTACCCATTATTGGCCCAGTACCAAGAATCGATGCTTTTCTAGAGGACTACGCCGACCTACGCCGCGATGCCAGTATCGATATTCCCACGCCAGGGCAGTATTGGCCGGGGCTGTTTGTTCACTGCGGGCTCGGCTCCAAAGGCCTGAGTTATGCCCCCCTTGGCGCCGAGTTATTAGCCAGCCACATCAATGGTGAGCCGCCGCCTCTGGAGCGTGAATTACTGACGGCACTCAATCCTGCACGCTTTATTATTCGCGACATGAAACGACGAAAAATATGAGCCTTTTTTTGACAGTCATAAAAAGCTAAACACGATCCTTCCTGTCAGTAGCAATTTACTCTCTTTTCCGCTTAACTAGTAAACACTCTATTCCGCCACGACAATAATTAATACAGCGGAAATATAAAAAAATTATAAATATTCATTAATAGAGGCTTCAATGATGACCACCACTAATAAACCCATTATCTCTGCTGATTCCCATATCGCCGAACCGCCCAATTGTTATCTCGATTACATCGACCCTGCCTTTAAAGACCGTGCGCCTCATATTGAAGTGCATCCCAAATACGGTGATGTGTTTGTTATCGAAGGACTTGACCAGCCCATTCCCATGGGCCTGATTGCTGCTGCGGGCAAAAAGCCATCAGAGCTCACGGCCAGTGGTGTCAGTTTCGACGAGCTCCCCCGAAGCTCATGGGACTCCAGCTGTCGCGTTGCCGATCAAGACACCGATGGTGTTAGCGCAGAGATCATTTACCCCACTGTCGGCATGATGCTTTGCAATCACCCCGATATCGATTATCAAACCGCCTGCTTCGGTGCCTACAACCGTTGGTTGGAAGAGTACGTTGGCGGCGCACCCAAGAACCGCCTCTTCGGCCTCGGCCAGGTCGCTCTGCGCAGTATTGAAGAGGGCATTAAAGAAATAGAGGATGCCAAAAACCGCGGTTTCGTCGGTGTCATGATGACCGGTAATCCCCCCGAAGCCGATTACCACGACCCCATGTACGACCCTTTATGGGAAGCTGCGGTAGCGATGGACATGCCCCTGTCATTTCACATTTTAACGTCAAAAGCCGACCAGATTGCCGCCCAGCGCGGACCAAAAATCAACGGCTTCCTCGGTATTATGCGCGGCTGCCAGGACGTGCTCGGCACCTTCGTTTTTGGCGGTGTATTTGAACGACACCCAAAATTGAAGGTGGTTTGCGCTGAAGCCGATGCCGGCTG
>JBFHDT010000333.1:0-3021 GCA_041584575.1 Porticoccaceae bacterium | reverse complement strand
TAACGGCACGCCCGTTATTAGCGACCTGTCGCTGAAAGTGCTGCGCGGCGACCGCATCGGTTTTGTCGGCGCTAACGGCGCGGGCAAGTCAACCCTGCTCAAAGTCTTACTCGGTGAATTGCAGCCACAAGAGGGCACGGTCAAACTCGGCACCAAAATGGAAATCGCCTATTTTGACCAACTCAGAAACCAGCTTAACCCCGAGCAAAACTTGCTCGACAATGTCTGTGGTGGCCGCGACTTTATCAGCATCAATGGCAAAGACCGTCACGCCATTAGTTACCTCAGCGACTTTCTATTCAGTCCCGATCGGGTACGTATTCCTGTAAAAACCCTCTCCGGTGGTGAGCAAAACCGCGCCATTCTGGCCAAGCTATTTAGCAAGCCCGCTAACGTGCTGGTACTCGATGAGCCGACCAACGATCTCGACATCGAAACCCTGGAGTTGCTCGAAGAGATTTTATTGGACTTTAAAGGCACCGTGCTCTTAGTCAGCCACGACCGGGAATTTATGGACCACACCGTGACCCGTATCCTCACCTTTGACGGTCAGGGCAAAATCAGCGCCCACGTTGGGGGTTACAGCGACTGGGTGGCTAGAGGCGGCAAACTGCAGGCTGAAAGCCAAACGACCAGCCCAGCAAAAAGCACCGAAACCCCGCTCAAAGAGACCGGCAAAAGTACGACTGAAACACCCGCCGTGGCAAAAAAGAAACTCTCCTACAAAGCGCAACGTGAGCTCGATTCGCTCCCTGGGTTAATAGAAGAATTAGAAAATCGTCAAGCTGAATTGGAAACCCGTATTGGTCAGGCCGACTTTTACAGTCTGGAACCCGCCACTCAGCAAGAAACCCTTGATGAAATGACAACACTCGCCGCTAAACTCGAAGAGAGCTACGCCCGCTGGGAAGCGCTCGATTCCGCTTAAACACCGAGCCATAACCTAGGCCCCGGACCAACCGTTAAGCGTCAAACGGCACATCCAAAAACCCCTCAAATTGACACCCCGCCCCTTGCTCGCTTAAGGTGGCGGGCTACCCATTTAACACTAGACTTTCCAACACTAGACTTTCCAACCCACAGTGGAGACATTCATGCCCAGTTCTGTTGAAATTGCACCCGGTCATTATCGTGAATCTTATGGCCGCTACCTCGAAGATTTTAAGGTCGGCGACATTTACGAACACCGCCCCGGTCGCACCATTACTGAGACTGACAACACCTGGTTCACCCTGCTCACCATGAATCAGCACCCACTGCATTTCGACAAAGAGTACGCCAAGCACAGCGAGTTCGGCAAAATCCTGGTTAACAGCACCATGACGCTGTCAATGGTTGCCGGCATGAGTGTCTCTGACGTTAGCCAGAAAACTATCGCCAACCTGGGCTGGGACAAAATTAAAATGCCAGCGCCCGTTTTCGTCGGCGACACTATTTATGCGGAATCTGAAGTCTTAGAAATTCGCGAATCAAAAAGCCGCCCCACAGCGGGTATTGTTACCGTCAGAACCCTGGGTAAAAATCAGGATGACGTTGTGATTATGGATTTTGTACGCTCCATGCTGATTCCAAAAACAGGTCACGCGGTTGACGATAGAGCCAACTACTAAAGCCAATCGTTTACAGCACACCCGGCTGTTAATACCCCTTACTTAACAGCCGCAGTTCGCCTGTATCACCATTTGTCATTTTTACTGCACGGCTCTATCAGCCTGATAGCCACCCACTACCCACTACGAGAAGCCCTATGTCAAACGAAGAAGAAACGCTCATCCTCGACAGTGTTAACCGTTGGTTGGAAAGAGATGTCGCCCCCTACGCTCACGACCTCGAACAAGCGGACGAATACCCCCACGCCATGGTTGAGCAAATGAAAGAATTGGGGCTGTTCGGCGCGACCATTAACCCGGAGTACGGCGGCCTTGGGCTCAGCGCCTCGACCTACTCCAAAATCGTGGCCGCTGTGGCCGAGGTGTGGATGTCGCTATCGGGCATCTTCAACTCCCACCTGATTATGGCGCGCTGCGTACAGAGCTTCGGCACCGAAGAGCAAAAGCAAAAATACCTCCCTCGCTTCGCCACGGGTGAACTGCGCGGTGGCATTGGCCTCACCGAACCCGATGCGGGCACCGACCTGCAAGGCATTCGTTGCACCGCCAAAAAAGACGGCGACTACTATGTCGTCAATGGTTCCAAAGCCTGGATCACCAATTCCGTCGAGGGCAGCGTTATCGGTCTATTGGTTAAAACAGACCCCACAGCCACCCCGCCTCGCAAGGGCATGAGCATGTTTATCGCCGAAAATGGCGACGGCTTTAAGGTCACTAAGAAACTGAAAAAACTAGGCTATAAAGGCATTGATACCGCCGACATTAGCTTCGACAACTACCGTGTGCACAAAGACTGCCTCATCGGTGGCGTTGAAGGTCAGGGCTTTTATAACGCCGTGGGCGGTCTCGAACTAGGCCGCATCAACGTTGCCGCCCGTGGTGTCGGTGTTGCCACCGCAGCCCTGAAACAGGCTACGGCCTATGCCCAACAGCGAAAAACCTTCGGCAAGCCCATTTGTGAACACCAGGCCATTCAGCTCAAACTCGGTGAAATGGCCACCCGCACCGAAGCGGCACGCCTGCTATTGGAACAAGCCGCCAAGGCCTTCGATAGCGGCGAGCGCTGCGATATGGAAGCTGGTATGGCCAAGTACTTTGCCACCGAGGCCGCCGCCAAAAATGCCGACGAAAATCTGCGCATTCATGGGGCCTTTGGCTACTCTTGCGAAGCCGACGTCGAGCGCCTCTACCGCGATGCACCCTTGATGATTATTGGTGAGGGCACGAACGAAATGCAGCGTATTATTATTTCACGCCAGTTAATCGAACGAAATCCTATCTAGAAATGTACGGCTTTTTTAATATCCTAAGCCCCTGGACTTATAAATCTAATAGAAAGTAACAGGAGCTTAAGGAGAGCAAACGCCATTACGAAGATTTCAGTTGGCAAACTGGTGATGTCTCCATCACC
>JBFHDT010000332.1:0-3022 GCA_041584575.1 Porticoccaceae bacterium | reverse complement strand
CCTTCTGGCAGGTTTCCCACCTCATTTAGGGTTGGTTTATATACTGGAGCTGCACAGCCAACTAATAGAATTATAAAAAGGCCAATAGACACTTTTTGTATTATTCCAGTCATGTATTTTCTTCTCTCGGTCTAAAGCTATAACGCCCGCATTTGGGGCCGACTGAAAGGAGGTCCCAAGCCGCGGAGCGGCTGATCAACATGCGCTTGTTAAAGGTCATACCTCCTCTATTGCGTAGAGAGTAACACCAGAATATGTATTTTTGTGCTCAATAGGCATTTCGTTAGCAACTTTTACCAGCAAGGTGTAATTTGGCAACTCGTTGTTTTTAATCTCTGGCTCCGTAAGCAATTGGGCTATTGCTGCGCTAGAGGCTTCCTCTTCAGTTTCTGCTTCAACGCGACGAGAAGCAAAAAAACCGGCAGGCTGAATTAGTCCGTCAACTTCTAAGTTAAAGTTTTCACCTTGTATAAAGATTACGAAGTTTTTCATGAGACCCTTTAACAGCTTAATCAGAAGACCCGTTCCCACTATTACCGGCCTCGCGATCAAGTAAAGGAAGAACATAACATAATGGTCTTATCTCATTGAATTCCATAACCTTAATACCGCTCCTTCTGTTTTGCCTGATTGTGATCGCGAGACCACGTCGCGTAATTACGGGTCATCAGCTGTCTCGCGATCATATCGCATACCCTTTTATTTTCAATAAGTTAGGCTGCTTGTAAATGTAATCGCGAGAACACCTCTCCTGATCCTGGGATATTGATCTAGACGCACCATTTCACGACACTGTGTATGTCAACAGGTATAGCGCGTTTGTCATGGGATATATCATGACTTCAACCGAGTCCCAGCCTCCCCGTTTTACGGCTCAACGCCGAATCCATATGCGCAAGAATGGCTTGACCTAAAAGACTGAACACATTAATTAGGTCAGAGTCATCGATATTCATAAAACATCCACACCATAGACCACGACCTTTTTAAACAGGCAAAACAATCGGTTCTCCATGGTCAACATCAAATCACCTTGAAAGGCTAATCGTGACGCACCGATATATTCGTTGCCAAGGTTACCTGAATCCATCAAAACCAGCCGCGCATCCAGGACCATACACACCACACTCCCCTTATCAAAACCGGTTAGAATCCTCTGGCTACTCCACAAACAACACACAATAAACATCGGAGGTTTGTCATGACTACCACCCCCTCTCTCGTTCCAGGCTGCATGCAAAACATCACACCCCTGCTCGGGCGTCTACTGATCGCGGCGCTGTTTATTCCCGCTGGCTTTCATAAGATTACTGGCTTTGCCGGCGTATCTGGTTACATGGCTGCCAAGGGCCTTCCTTTCCCGGACTTCCTGTTGATTCTGACCATCATCATTGAGCTTGGCGGCGGCATTTTGATCCTTATCGGCTGGCGCGCAAAGGAAGCAGCTTTGATCATTGCTTTGTTTCTAATACCGGTCACAGTGGTGTTTCACGCCTTCTGGAGCTTTGATGACGCGCAGGCGATGGCTGCCGAGCAGCGGGTATTTATGAAAAATATTGGCATTATGGGTGGACTGTTTGTGATGGCAGGGCTTGGCGCCGGACCCCTGAGTATTGGCCAACGCAATAGCCCTTAAACTGAACGCTGTTTCAGATATCCTGTCTCTGATATTTTGCTACCCTACGCACTTGGTTAGTGCGCTTACTGTCAAGGCGCGGTCGGATTCTAGTTAGTGGAGCTATATATGACCAAAGGTTTTCGTCGAGATTCCCTGTTGGTGGGAATCGCAGTCTCGGCTCTTGCAATGGCTTCTATCAGCGGATGCAATCAGGAGCGCCCGGAACCCCCTCGTTCCTCTCCCCAGGCCCCTGTCGTCTCTGACACCAGTGCTGTTTCTGAAACCAGCCTCTTTTCTGGAATAGATCTGAGTGGTGTCGACAGTAGCGTCAGACCCCAGGACGATTTTTTTGCCTATGCCAATGGCGCCTGGTTTGATAGCACGGAAATTCCCTCTGACAAATCCTCCTGGGGTTCATTCAACATCCTCCACGAGCAGAGCCTGGAGCAACTGCGAGCAATCGTCGAAGAACTCACCGACGCTTCGACACCAGTAGGAGAAAGCACTACGGGCAAGAACGGTGACAGCACCGACGCCGGCAAAAAAGTCGCAGCTTTTTATACCGCCTGGCTGAATGAGGAAGAAATAGAACAGCGCCAACTTGCACCGTTGGCAGCAGAGCTGAGCGCCATTGACGAAGCGAAAACTCATGCCGATGTTATTGCGCTATTTGCGAAATTTAACGCCATCGGCGTCGACTCACCACTGAATTTCTGGATTAATCAGGACGACAAGGATTCCACCCGCTACACGGTTTTCCTTACACAGTCCGGGCTTGGTCTGCCGGACCGGGATTATTATTTTGATGATAGCGAGCGTGGCCGAGAGATTCTTGAACAATACCGAAGCTTTATTACCCGGCTGCTCACACTGGCGGATATTGAAGATGCCGAACAAGCTACCCAACGCATCATCACCCTGGAAACCCGGCTCGCGGAGCACCAATGGAACAAGGTCGATAATCGGGACAGCGAAAAAACTTATAATCCGCACACCATCGCTGAACTACGTCAGTTGCTGAGTGATTATCACCTGGACAGTTTGCTCGCCGGCGTTGGTCTGGATGGACAGGAACAATTTGTCCTGCGCCAGCCCTCTTATGCCGAGGCGCTAAATCACTTGTTGCCCCAGATCGATATGGATACCTGGCGGGATTACCTGCGCTTTAATGTGCTGGTCAGTTTTTCGCCCTACCTTAGTCAAGCCTTTGAGCAGGCCCATTTTGATTTTTATCGCCGCACACTGAGTGGTCAGCCCGAACAACAAGCCCGGTGGAAACGGGCAATCAGCTCTATTAATGGCTATATGGGTGAATTGCTGGGCCAACTTTACGTGGCTCGTCATTTTCCGCCCGAAGCCAAAACCCGGATGGTAGAGCTGGTGGACGGATTAATCACCGCTTAT
>JBFHDT010000331.1:0-3056 GCA_041584575.1 Porticoccaceae bacterium | reverse complement strand
GGGTGTCGAGCGCACGTAGATAGGCAGCGCGGGCCTGCGCCTGATCACCGGCAAACAAATGAATATCGCCCTGCAATTCAGCGACACTGGAGCGTATTGCGGAGGGCATGTCACCTTCAAGTAGTTGTAAGGCTTGAGGATAATTTTTTCTACCCATTTCCAGACGAGCCAGACGCATCTTCGCGATGTAAAAAAGCTCTTCGCCCTCGGTGTTATCAATCACCATCTGTAATTCAACTGCAGCGTCATCAAGACGTTTTTCCGCCACGGCGAGCTTAGCCAGCAGCAGGCCCGCATAATGTGCGTATTGGGTATTAGCGTAGTCTTTTTTCAAAACTTGTGATTTCTCAACCATGGCCTCGCGCTGCTCATCGGGCAAAGCGCTAAGCGGTGCCTGAGAGGCAAGATCCATCATTTGAATATAAATCAACGAACCCATTTCGGCCTTCAATTTTTTGTTGCCCTGCCACTGCTGCCAGGCGTACCAACCACCTACGCAGAGTACGACAACCAGCACTAACTGCATGCCGTTTTGCTTCCACCAGTGCTTCAGAGTTTCAAGTTGTTGTTCGTCGGTATGATGCTCAGCCACGATTTAATTCCATTACATTTTTAGTGTGCACTCGCGGTCTTTAAAGTCAGACCACCAGTATTTTTTATTCAGTTAATATGTTCCCGTGCTCTAGCAGCACAGCTGATTCAAGCTTCATTCAAAAGAGCAACAGCCTCATCGAGAGAAACGGTCACCTGATCTTTACTCTCGCGTAAATACTTTATTGTCAGTCTACCCGCCTGGGCTTCATCCTCGCCCAAAATCAGTGCGATGTCAGCACTGCTACGGTCAGCTTTCTTCAACTGGCTTTTAAAACTGCCACCACCACAGTGATTTTGCAAACGCAATTGCGGGCATTGGCTACGCAACTCTTCACTCATCAACAGTGCTGGCGTGGACACATTACCGACTGCAACCAGGTAGGCATCCAGGTGCCGGCCGACACTATCGGGCACTGCTCCCACGGCGTCAAGTAACAAGGCTAAACGCTCTTCGCCAAGACCAAAACCCACCGCCGGTGTCGGCTTGCCGCCGAGTTGTTCAACCAGACCGTCGTAGCGCCCTCCAGCACAAACGGTGCCCTGAGCACCCAGCGCATCGGTCACCCATTCAAAAACGGTTTTGCCATAGTAGTCGAGACCACGCACTAACTTATGGTTGACCTCATAGTCTATTCCTGCGGCATCGAGCAAATCGCACAGTTGAGCGAAGTGTGCCTGAGACTCTTCATCGAGAAACTCATCAAGCTTCGGTGCGCCAGCGAGAACCTCCTGTGTCTGGGGGCTTTTACTGTCGAGAATACGTAGTGGGTTGCTAGCTAGGCGACGTTGGCTGTCTTCATCAAGCTGGTCTTTGTAGCCGCTTAAATAAGCCACCAAAGCTTCTCGGTAGGTAGCCCGAGAGGCAGCACTACCCAGTGAATTAAGTTGTAATGTGAGATGCTCGCTAATACCCAGCTCACGCCATAGCCGCGCTGTCATGGCTAACAATTCAGCATCAATGTCCGGCCCTTCCAGGCCAAAGACTTCAGCACCAAACTGGTGAAACTGGCGCAAGCGGCCCTTTTGAGGACGCTCGTAGCGAAACATCGGGCCGCGATACCACAGGCGTTGTGTTTGATTGTAAAGGAGGCCATTTTGCTCACTAGCGCGCACACAACCTGCTGTGCCCTCTGGGCGCAATGTTACGCTTTCGTTATTGCGATCAGCGAAAGTGTACATTTCTTTTTCAACAATGTCGGTGACCTCGCCAATTGAGCGCTTAAATAGCTCGGTATTCTCAAGAATGGGAAAGCGAATTTCCCGATAGCCGTAGCTCTGTAACACCGTGAGAATTTTATCTTCGAGGTATTGCCAAATCGCCGATTGCTCAGGGAGCAGGTCGCTCATACCCCGCAGGGACTGTATTTTACTCAAGGTGGTGACTCTCTTTTTGTCGGTATCAGTTAATCGTTCTTTTAATCGGGAGTGGGTGTATCGCTGGCAATTAAGTACTCACGCACCAGTGACTTTTCTTCTGCCTTGGCACGAATGGCACGCTCAAGGTCTTCGATTAAGTTGTCCGGTTTGATTTTGGTAAAAGGTTTGCCGTCAATATAGAGTAGATTTTGGGGTGAGCCACCCGTCAACCCCATATCGGCTACTTTGGCCTCTCCCGGGCCATTGACGATACAGCCAATGACCGCGACATCCATGGGCACACGAACATCATCGAGCCGGTCTTCGAGAGCTTCCATAGTTTTAATGACATCAAAGTTTTGCCGCGAGCAACTAGGACAGGCAATAAAATTAATGCCTTTACTGCGTAGACGCAGACTTTTTAACAAATCCCAACCGACCTTAATTTCTTCAACCGGGTCGGCCGCCAGAGAGACTCGCAACGTGTCACCAATGCCATCAAGTAATAGTGCACCGATACCCACGGCTGATTTTACGGTACCCGCTCGTAAGCCACCGGCTTCAGTAATACCTAAATGCAAAGGACAATTGGTTTGATTGGCTATTAAACGATAGGCAGCCAAAGTCATAAAAATATCGGAGGCTTTAAGGCTTAATTTGAAGTTATCAAAATTCATCTTGTCGAGAATATCGATATGACGCAGAGCGGATTCGACCATGGCCTCGGGGCTCGGCTCGCCGTATTTGCGCTCTAAATCTTTGCCCAGAGAACCGGCATTAACACCGATACGAATCGGGATATTTAAGTCGCGGGCTTTTTCGACCACCGCCCGTACTCTGTCATCACGACCAATATTACCGGGATTAATGCGCAGACAGTCGACACCGAGATCAGCAACCCGAAGGGCAATTTTGTGGTCAAAGTGGATATCGGCAACCAGTGGCACGTCCACTTGCTGGCGAATTAAACCGAAGGCATCTGCGGCATCCATAGTGGGCACAGACACGCGAACAATATCGGCCCCGGCATCGGTAATAGCCTGTATTTGCGCAACCGTCGCAGCCACATCGCAGGTGTCAGTATTTGTCATGCTCTGAATGGCAAT
>JBFHDT010000330.1:0-3065 GCA_041584575.1 Porticoccaceae bacterium | reverse complement strand
GAATTACTGGCGAAAGACGCAATCACCGCCACTCCCCAAGATGATACACAGGCCAACTATGCCCACAAGCTTAGTAAGGAAGAATCTGCCATCAATTGGGAAGAAGATGCGGAAAGTATTGCGCGTAATGTGAGAGCATTTAACCCCTGGCCAGTGTCGTATACCACCGAAAATGGCGAGAGAGTCAGGGTGCTTGAGGCAGAAGCGGTACCCACAGACCAAGACAAATGCCCAGGTACTATTATCGAAAAATCTAAGAATGGTATCTTTGTGGCTTGCGGACAGGGCGCATTACGTATTAACAAATTGCAATTACCCGGCAGCAAAGCTTTATCCGCCGCTGAATTTGTGAATGGCGGTAAACAGGTAATGATGCCGGATACCTTGCTAGGACAGTAAGCCGTTAAGACAACAGCAGAGATCAACATCAGCATGACGAATATCCGAACGGTAGCGGCTAAAGCCCTCTATTCAGTCGCAGAAGAAGGCCAATCCCTGGCAACATTGCGACCACAATTTGAATCAGGCCTTTCCAGCCAAGATCAGGCCTTGCTCAATGAAATTGTCTTCGGGTGCTGTCGCTGGTTTTTCTATCTGGAAAAACTGTTACAACCCTTACTTAAAAAACCGATCAAGAAAAAAGACAAGATAGCCCACTACCTGCTGATCGTAGGTCTTTATCAGCTAAGATTTACCCGCGTGCCCCAACATGCTGCCATTAATGAAACCGTGGCCGCCGCTGAACCCTTGGCAATCAATCATCTCCGAGGGCTAATCAACGCCATTCTACGAGAATTTGGCCGCAGCACATCGATCGATGCAAACGACACAGCACCAACAGAAGCCAACTTCAGTCACCCTGATTGGCTGTTTTACAAGCTAAAAGCAAATTGGCCGGCATATTATCAAGATATCCTAGCGGCCAATAACGTCAAAGCGCCGCTGACGATTCGAGTCAATAGAACCAAAGTTTCGAGAGAAGACTATTTAAAACAATTAGTTGAGGCAGGTATTAAGGCTCAGGCCACCGAATTTGCCGAGTTTGGTATCACATTGGATAAACCTATGGATGTGACCGCTATGCCCGGTTACACACAAGGTTTATTCAGTGTTCAGGATGAAGCGGCACAATTATGCACTACACTACTGGATATTCAGCCCAACCAGACTATTCTGGATGCATGTGCAGCCCCTGGAGGTAAAACCACTGGTATCATCGAAGCCGCAAGCGGCAAAGTGAAGCTTACAGCGCTGGATAGTGACCAAAAGCGTCTCGGCCGCGTGCATGAAAATCTTGAACGATTGCAACAAACCGCTACTATCCAATGCGCGGATGCCAGTCGGCCTGATTCCTGGTGGGACAGCAATCAATATGATCGGATTCTGGTGGATGCCCCCTGCAGTGCGACCGGTGTCATTCGGCGTCATCCAGATATTAAACTATTGCGCAAAGAAACCGATATTACGCCGCTAGCCAAAGGACAATTAGCTATACTGGAGGCATTGTGGCCCCTGTTAAAACCCGGCGGAAAACTGGTATATGCGACTTGCTCTATTTTCCCCCAGGAAAATACCCGTATAATTGAGCAGTTTATTAAACACCAGCATGATGCCGCCGATAGCATAATAGAGGCGGAGTGGGGAATACCTTGCACATACGGCCGTCAGCTATTCCCGGTCATTAACGGTAATGACGGCTTTTATTACGCCTGCCTGGTAAAGCAGGCCTAATCGATACGGTGATTTGACCCTGTGAAGATTATTATTCTAGGTGCCGGACAAGTCGGTGGTACCTTGGCGGAAAACCTGGCTCACGAGGCCAACGATATTACCGTCATTGACAGTAAAGGCAGTCGTCTGCGCGCCCTAAAAGAACGCCTGGACATCAGCACCGTCGAGGGCCGAGGCTCCTACCCCAATATTTTAAAGCAGGCAGGGGCTGAAGACGCCGATATGCTGATCGCCGTCACCAATAGCGATGAAGTCAATATGGTTGCCTGTCAGGTGGCCCATACCTTATTTCGAACCCCCACTAAAATCAGTCGGGTGAGGGCGCCCGCTTACCTCAACAAGAAAGGCTTATTCGGCACTGAGGCTTTTCCCATCGATGTGTTAATTAGCCCGGAGCAAGTGGTAACCAAGCATATTACCCGGTTAATAGAATACCCTGGTGCGTTGCAAGTACAGGACTTTTCAGAAGGTTTGGTGCGCCTTGTGGCTATTCGAGCAGTTAAAGGTGGGCCTTTAGTCGGCCACGAACTGGCCTATCTGCGCCAACACATGCCTAATATCGATACCCGTGTTGCGGCCATATTCAGAAAAAACAGCCCCATATTGCCTGAAGGCACCACCGTCGTTGAAGAAGACGATGAAGTATTTTTCATCGCAGGCGCTGACCATATTCGTTCAGTCATGAGTGAACTTCAGCCTCTCGAAAAACCTTATAAGCGCATCATGATCGCCGGTGGTGGTAACATCGGACAGCGATTGGCGACCCAGCTGGAAAACAAACATCAGGTTAAGATCATCGAACACAGTGAAGCGCGATGCGTGCAGCTGTCGGAAGCACTGAATAAAACCATCGTATTGGAAGGGGATGCCTCCAATAAAGAAATGCTACTGGATGAAAACATCGAAGGTACCGATATTTTCTGCGCGGTCACAAATGATGATGAGGCCAACATAATGGCCTCCATGTTGGCCAAGCGGCTAGGGGTAAGAAAGGTAATCACGCTAATTAACAACCCCGACTATGTGGATTTGATTCAGGGCGGCGAGATAGATATTGCCGTATCACCACAACAGGCAACTCTCGGCAGTTTGCTGGCGCACGTTCGCCGTGGTGATGTCGTCAATGTGCATCGATTGCGACGGGGTGCGGCAGAAGCTATCGAGGCTATCGCCCATGGCGACCATCGGTCCTCAAAGGTGGTAGGCCGTCGGTTAGATGAAATTGCCCTGCCAGAGGGCTGTACGATCGGTGCTATCGTCCGTCACAATGAAGTACTTATTGCCCATGATCATATCCGTGTACAACCAGATGATCACGTCATTCTCTTCCTGGT
>JBFHDT010000329.1:0-3069 GCA_041584575.1 Porticoccaceae bacterium | reverse complement strand
CTCTGGACTGTCGGAAAGTCACAGCCGCAAGCCTGCGACCCGCTCTTTAAACTACTAACAGACAACAATAAAATCACCGAAGCCGTCGCCTGGCAGCGTTATACACTCGCTGTACGCAATCACAAATTTCAGCTTGCTCGCTATATCGAACGTTTTTTTACCAGCCGCCCATATCGCGATAAAGCCGCCTTTTATGTCGCTGTTGACCGTGAACCAGCGCGTGTTGGCAACTACAGCATGCTCGGTGAAGACTCCGCCGAAAACCGAGCACTCATTGAGCACGGCGTTACTCACCTCGCCAGACAACGTGCCACAGAGGCTATGAAACACTGGGCACGCTATCGCCAAAGCCATAGCTTCGACGATGCCGCTCAAAAGCGGGTGTTGCCCCATCTCGTCAAGGGCCTTCACAAACAGCAATACGAAGTTGCTGCTCTGGGCTACCTCAACGACAATATCACACTGGCCGACCATAAATTACTGCAATGGCAGCTGCGTGTTTTTCTGCGCGCCGAACAGTGGTTAGCACTTAAGCAGTGGATCTCCGGCCTGCCAGAGTCAATCCTAAGTGAACAGCGCTGGCGTTACTGGCGCGCTCGAGCGCAACTGATGACCAGCAGCGATACCGTCGTTATCGATGAGGCCAAAACCACCTTCAGAGAGCTATCGCGTTTTCGCAGTTTTTACGGCTTTCTCGCCAGCGACCGGGTCGCCAATCCCTATCGCATGGCAGAGAAGCCCCTATCACCTAGCGTTAGCGATGTCGCCACTTTGGCCAACACCCCCGCGATGCTGCGTGTGCGCGAGCTATTTGTGCAGGGCGAAAACTACTCAGCGCGCCGCGAGTGGTACGCTGCAACGAGAACGTTTACAAGCGATCAATGGCTTGTCGCAGCCCGACTTGCGGACCAGAACCGCTGGTTTCCTCAAGCCATTCAGGCCATGGCTGCAGCCAAATACTGGGACGATATCGATATTCGCTTCCCCCAGGCCTATCGCCAGGCCTTCGAAAAACAGGCTCGCAATGTCGATTTACCACTAAGCCTATTGTTTGCCATCTCCCGTCAGGAGAGCGCTTTTGCCGCCGACGTCACCTCCCCTGCGGGGGCAAGAGGCTTAATGCAGCTAATGCCTGCCACAGCAAAGGAAGTGGCACGACGCCACAATATTCGCTACAAAAGCCGGCAGCAATTATTCGACCCTGAGAAAAATATCAACCTCGGTAGTCGTTATTTTAAAGACATGATGTTACGTTTCGATAATAATCGCATTCTCTCCATCGCCTCTTATAATGCAGGGCCACATCGCGTCACCAGCTGGCGGAAAAAAACCGTTGGTAAGCTGCCCTACGATGTGTGGATAGAAACCATTCCTTTTAGTGAAACCCGCCAGTATGTGCAAAATGTTCTCGCCTATACGCTTATTTTTGCTCATCACCTTGAGCTCGATCAGACCCTGCTCTCGCCAGCTGAAAAACAACAATTGCTGTAGTTTTTTCTATGACTTCTAATCAAGACTCCCGACCACTGATAGATATCGGTCTCAACCTCGCTGACAAGCGCTTTAAAGGTGAAACTCGGGGAGTACTCGAACGCGCGCGCGATGCCGGCGTTGCCTCCTGTATTCTCACGGCCACCAGCGAATCTATTTGCCATGAGGTGATTGAACTGTGTGAGCGCTACGCCGAAGAATTCCCCAACATGCTGCACTGTACTGCGGGCGTTCACCCCCACGATGCCAGGCATTGGCACAAAGCCAGCGCTAGCGTTATAAAAGATCTGGCCAGCCACAAAGCTGTTGTTGCCATCGGTGAAACGGGACTGGATTTCAAGCGAGATTTTTCACCACGCCCCGAACAGGAGCTGGCCTTTGAGGCGCAACTCGAACTGGCCAGTGAGCTAAAGCTACCCGTGTTTCTCCATGAACGAGACGCTCATAAAAGGCAGTTAGAAATACTCCATTGCTATCGCGATCATCTGGTCGATGGCGTACTTCACTGCTTTACCGGCGATAAAAAAGCCCTGTTTAATTATCTCGATCTGGATTTACATATCGGCATCACCGGCTGGATTTGCGATGAACGCAGAGGCCAGGATCTGCAGAAGATGGTTAAGAACATTCCCCTCGATCGACTGATGTTGGAAACAGATGCGCCCTATCTAACACCTCGCACCTTGCGGCCGAAACCAAAATCGAGCCGCAACGAACCCGCTTACTTGCCCTGGGTACTCGATTCTGTGGCAGAATTTCGTGATGAATCAGCAGACGTCATCGCTCACGCAACAAGCACGACGAGCAAAAATTTTTTCCGCTTACCGTTTTAACTATCTCTTTTCGTTCATACTCGAAGCTGTAATTTGTTACAGCTTTACACAAAAAACTAACAACGTAGTTATCGAGAAGCCTCATTGAACACACCTGCCTTTGCGCCCAACGCTGAATTCGCTGCCATGCTAGACGGTGACGATGAAGATATCGATCTGATGCGCGCTGCGCTTTGTATCGCCGCTGTACACAACCCTCAAATCGACCCTGGAGACAGCTATAGGCGCCTAGACGAACTGGCTGAACAAGCCCGCGCAGAGGTTGACACACAGCAAAGTCTTGAAGAAATTGCCCGTAACCTCTGCCACCTGCTGTACCGCCAGATGGGCTTTAGTGGTGATAGCAAGGACTACTACAATCCAGACAACAGCTATATTAATCGGGTACTGGAAACCCGTCGCGGTATCCCTATTAGCCTTGCGCTGATCTATATTGAGGTGTGCAAGGCGCTGGTCTTAAAGATTAATGGCATTGGTTTTCCCGGCCACTTCCTGTTACGGCTTCGCTCTGCAGAGAGTGAGAGTACACCCAGCAAGCCGCAAACAGAGAGCGTCATTATTGACCCCTTTGCCGGCCAAGTACTGAGTATTGAGGATTGCAAAGACTTACTGAGCGTATCGTCGGGCAACACCCTGCTCTTTAAGCCCGAGTTTCTCAACACTATTAGCAAACGAGCGATCCTGCGCCGCATGCTCGGCAACCTAAAAGCCATCTATCTCAATAAAGCCGACTACCCACAGGCAT
>JBFHDT010000328.1:0-3080 GCA_041584575.1 Porticoccaceae bacterium | reverse complement strand
TCGTTTGATTGCCACTGTGCCTTTCCCCAAACGAGGTGGTAACCCTAAAGATTTTGCCAAACTGGCCTGTCATATTGTTGAAAATACGATGATGAACGGTGAATGTATTCGCATCGATGGTGCTATGCGTATGGGTTTAATGATTTAACGCGCTGTTTAATGGTGTGGTTTCAATTCCTAACTTAAACTTAATCAGTGTCAAAAGGCCAGTGCTCTGAAGGGTCTGGCTTTTTAAATAAAGAATAAAAAAGAGAATAATATGGCTCACTCTCGATTGGGCATCGTGCTGTCCACCGCGACTGATGCGCCTCCCCGTGAATTGATGGCGATTGGTAAGCTGGCTGAAGACCACGGTTACACAGCTGCGCTCGTTAACGAAGGCCGTGGCGATGCTCTGGCCTGTGCCGAGGCAATCGCTTTGGCAACAAATACCATTAAAGTCGGTACGAATATCGCCAATATTTATTACCGTCACGCCTTTCTTGCAGCGATGACCGCGCAAACTATTGCTGAGCTTTCTGAAGGCCGTTTAATTCTCGGGCTGGGTATGAGCCATCGCCCCCTGCTCGAAGCCATGGGTATAGAAATGACCAGCCCGCGCCAATACCTTGGCGAATATACACAAACGGTTAAAGGTATTTTAAGTGGCGAGGCCGGTAGCGGTTTCTTTGAAGCCAAAGCTTGTCAATACAAGGTCCCGGTATTATTGGCTGCCCTGACAGCCGCCAGTGCTGAAGTCGCGGGTCGCGAAGCCGATGGCATTATGCCTTTTCTCGCCGGGCGCGATTATTTGGGACAATTAATCAAGGCGGCGAAAAATGCCGCGAGCAGTGTTGGCAAAGACGCGCAAAGTCTGGACTGCATAATGAGTATTCCGACGTTTATGTCCGACGATAACGACGCAGCATTATCAGCGGCACGGCACAACCTCGCTTTTTTTGCTGGCCTGCCCAACTATCGCCTGCAGTGGCGTCGCTGTGGCTTTGACGCTGAAATGGCAGCCGCTGAATTAGCCTGGGAGGGGGGTGATCGTCGTGCTGCTGCAAGAGCGATTAGTCAGAAAATGGTAGAGCAAGTTTGCATTTATGGTGCGCCCGGTCAATGTCGCGACCAGATTGAGGTCTTTAGGCAGGCGGGTGCCGCCATGCCAGTGTTGGCCGTTAGCCCTGTGAATGAACAGCGCCTGTCGGCGACGCGTAAAGCAATTGAGTTATTAGCACCGTGAAGAATTAATAGCGTAACGATGCTCTGTAAGTGGGCTCTATCAGTGGTGCTGAAGAGGTTCGTTGATCATTTTTAGATACTGCTTGAGTCAAAACAGCCGTGGTGGGCCCAGGCAGTTTGCCTGTCTCGTTTCCTCTCCCGATAGGCGATTTAATGAATGTACTTTTGATCATTGATTCGGGAAAAATAGCAGACGCTGATGGCAATAAAACAACTAATCATGGCCTGATTTCTCACGTCATAGTAAACCGGTTTTACGGTTTGAATTGATTTACGTGATGGGTGGCTCTTGTTAGTATCATCGGCTAAAACAATATAAATAAGGCTTTTTTATGTCTAAGCAACCTGCATTACCCGAAGTTACTCGTGTTTATCAAAACCATCATATTGATAGTACTCGCTGGCAAGTGTTTAAACCGCGTCCCGACGATATTGTCGTAGCCACAACACAAAAGTCGGGAACGACATGGACTCAACAAATCATTTCTTTACTTCTTTTTCAGGACGGTAAACCCCCAGCACCTTTTCACGATATGTCCGTCTTTGTCGATATGCGTATGACACCACTCGACGATCTCGAAAAAGAACTGGAATCACAAACTCATCGTCGCTTCCTTAAAACACATACGGCACTTGATGGTTTTCCTTTTCACCCTGAGGTGAAACACATTTTTGTGACGCGCGACGGGCGTGATTTGTTTATGTCGCTATGGAATCATTATTCCAGTTATTCTCAGGACTTTCTCAAAATGCTGGACGACATGCCAGGCCGAGTGGGTGATCCCTTCCCGCCAGCAGGGGAAGATATCCATGAATTTTGGCGCGACTGGATTGGTCGTGGTTGGTTTGACTGGGAAAGTGATGGTTACCCTTTCTGGTCTCAGCTGCACGTCATAAAAACCTGGTGGGAGTACCGCCATTTACCGAATGTATTATTGGTTAATTATGCCGATATGCTTGCCGATCTGCAGGGCCAGATTCAGCGAATTGCTGACTATCTCGATATAACAATAACGCCGGAATATTTGGCAGAAGTGACAGAACAATGCACGTTTGCATCAATGAAGAAGCGTGCCGAGGAGGTCATACCTATGGCGGGCATGTTATTCGACGGTGGTGCACAGACATTTATCAATAAGGGTTCAAATGGGCGCTGGCGAGATGTGCTAACAGCCGATGAGCTGTCAACTTACGATAAGCATATCGCAAAAACACTAACGCCTGAGTGCGCAAACTGGTTAGAAAACGGTGGGTCTTACTAATTTAATTTAAGTTAAGTTAAGGTGAGACCAATAGCTTAGATTCGCGGATTCAATAAAAGAGGATTACACAGTGACTTATTACCCCCTAACAAAAGAGCAGCGGTCATTAAAAGATCTTGCTGCACAACTCGCGACGGCAGAGTTGGCACCTCGAGCGGCTGAAACCGATAAATCGGGAGTATTTCCTCGGGCTTCTCTAAATGGTTTAAAAGAGAGTGGTTTATGGGGTTTGCGTGTCTCTAAAGAGCATGGTGGGCTCGGCGCTGATTTGTTATCCACCTGCTTGGTGGTTGAAGAGCTTGCGAAGAAATGCGCTTCAACGGCGATGTGCTACAAGATGCATGTCGAAGCCGCTGAACTTATCAGTCGGATGCCCAGCGATTATCAAGTCGAAAAATTTGTCAAAAAAATCGCAGCTGGTGAAATTCTTTGTACTGTTGCAGGAGGAGAAACGTCTGGCAAAGGTGACAACTGGGTGCCGGGCATGGTGCTTTCCTCTGTCGAAAAAGGGGAGGAAGGTTACATCCTTGATCACTTGCGAAAATCGTATGTCACATCAGCGGGTCAGGCGTCCCATTATTTTATGCTTTGTCG
>JBFHDT010000327.1:0-3088 GCA_041584575.1 Porticoccaceae bacterium | reverse complement strand
AGGCGCTATTTGATTTTCTCGACACCCTGGATGCCAAGTCCATATTATTGGTTACCCATCAGCCCTTGGTGGGTAATGTATTGAGTCTACTCAGCGGTGATAATCGTTGGCTGGCCACGAGCACGGCCAACTTGGTGGCTCTGCAAACCGAAGCGCTAGTACCGGGTTTCGCTGATGTTCTTTGGTCACAGATTCCCGCCTGAGGCCTTCCACGGTAAGGGCCATCAAGTGTAGATGTAATGATAACGAACGAAAACCTTAGCCAATGACTTCAACAAGTACAGCTGCGTTAAATAACGCCATTGAACATCGCTTCGATAACCACGGCATCAGTCTTGCCGCTGTGGAGAAGGGTGATCCCGATGGCTTGCCGGTCATTGCCCTACACGGCTGGCTTGATAACGCTGCCAGCTTTGCGCCTCTGACTGACAGGCTGGAAGGCGTACGTTTAATCGCCCTCGATCTCGCCGGTCACGGTTTGAGCGATCACCGCTCCCTCGATAATACCTACAATATCTGGCAGGATGTGGCCGACGTCTACGCGGTGGTTGAGCAGTTGGGCCTGAAGACATTTGCTCTGCTCGGGCACTCGAGAGGGGCAATGATTGCCACCCTTACGGCAGGTACGTACCCTGATCGGGTTAGCCATCTTGGCTTAATCGACAGCTTCGTACCCCAGGCCAAGAGCGAAGCCGAAGTGCCCGAACAACTGGCTCTATCGATAGCCGACAAGCACCAGCGCTTGAGGCGGGAGCCGCGTATTTATGCCACACGTGAAGAAGCTATTGCCTCGCGTACCCGTCAGGGTGAAACCGCTTTATCAGTGGCATCTGCCAATCTTTTTGCGGAGCGGGGTTTGCGGGGTGAGGGTGGGGGTTATCGATGGCGTGCCGATGAGAAATTAAAAGTGGCTTCAGAGGTCAAACTAACGCCCGCCATTGCTAGGGCTTTTGTGGAGCGTATTCAATGCCCGAGTTTACTGTTGCTCTCCGACCCGCAGAGAATGGAACGCTTTTATGGCATGGAGCAGTTTGCGCAGGAACTTGTGGTTGAAATAATTGAAGGGACTCATCATTTTCATATGGAAGAAACTGCAGCTGCCACTGCTCAGCGTTTGAATCAATTTTTTGGCCAGTCGGGTGAGTAAGCCCATCGCCACGCCCTGCATTGGCATCTGCTCTTCTAGTATGGGTGACGATGTGTGCCGGGGTTGTCACCGCTTTGCCCACGAGGTGGTCAACTGGAACGGCTACCCTGAAGAGCAGCGCGTTGTGGTTTTTAAAAGGCTGGACTCTCTGTTAATTCAGATTCTCAATAATAAAATACAGCTTATTGATATTGATTTATTAAACGCAAAATTGACGGCTGCAAACATTGTTTTTCGACAACACAGCGATCCCCATTGCTGGGTTTATGCTTTGCTGAAAAAGACCCGTGGCGAAGGCCTTAATGCGATGGACTGGGGCTTCCGTCTGTTGACAACGTCTTCTGATATGGCTTTGCCGCGTTTTTATGAAGCGCTTGAAAGTGAGCTTTACCAGCTCTCACAGGCACACTATCAGCGCTACGTTGCGCCGGGTATAGTGGCAACAAATAAACATGCAAAAAACTAAAAGAACGAAAAAACTTTAGGAGAAAAATTATGTTTAAACTTTACGGCTTCCCAGTGAGTAACTACTACAACATGGTTAAGCTGACTTTGTTGGAAAAGGGTTTTGAGTTTGAAGAGGTTATTACTCGCCCGAGTCAGGAAGATGACTTTTTGAATAAAAGCCCCATGGGTAAAATTCCTTGCCTGGAAGTTGAAGAGGGCCCCTTGAGTGAAACCAATGTGATTTTTGATTTTCTCGAAGATCTTTCCTCAGATGTTCCCCTCTACCCTGAAAATGCCTATCAGCGCGCCAAGGTACGTGAATTGAGTAAGTCGATTGAGCTCTACCTGGAGTTGGTGTGCCGACAGTTGCTGGGTGCTGTTTTCTTTGGCGCGCCAGCTGACGAGCAGTTAAATGAGAAGGTGAACGTCGAGCTGGATAAAGGTGTGGCTGCACTGAATCGTATTCTAATATTTTCACCCTTTGCTGCTGGTGAAGTAATGACCTATGCCGACTTCATGCTTTATTACACCGTGACTCTGGGCAATATGGCCACTAAAAAGGCTCTCGGTCGAGACCTGTGTGATGAGCTGCCGGGCCTGACGGCTTGGTTGACGATGATGGATGGCAACCCACTGGTGCAAAAGGTGAATGCCGACCGGGATGCGGCACTTAAAGCAATGACCGCATGAGAACTTTATTGATTGTGTTGGAGTGCCCCGGACGTTGAGTAATCTCGATGAAATTGCGGCTTTCCTACCCTGCGTTACCCCCGACGCCTGGGTAGAAGCCGCCCTGCAGAATCAAAATATACTGCTGATTGATCACGCAAATTGTGAGAAAAAAGCCGCCAGTACTGCGCTCAATTTGATGTTTCGCTATATTGAGAAATATCAGCTGCTGCACAAAATGTCGCGTCTGGCCCGTGAAGAGTTGCGTCATTTTGAGCAGGTGATTGCCCTGATGGAAACGCGCAATATTGCCTACGTCTCTTTGCCTGCCGCTAACTACGCCGGTGAGTTGCGCAAACTGGTGTCGACGTGGGAGCCCCTGCGGTTGATCGATATTTTGGTGGCCGGTGCCTTGATAGAAGCCCGCTCCTGTGAGCGTTTTGCCAAACTGGCACCTTATCTTGATGAAGAGCTGTCGGCCTTTTATCTCTCCTTGCTGAAATCAGAATCACGCCACTTTAAAGATTACCTAACGCTGGCGCGCGAGGTGGCAGCGGCCCACAGTCAGCCTATCGACGTTGATCAACGGATTGCTGTTTTTGCTGAAAAGGAAAGGCAGTTAATTGAGGAGCCCTGTGAGGAGTTTCGCTTTCACTCTGGGCCGCCGCTAGCTTAGTTTCTATTGACGGGTCGTTTTTACAGTCTTTTAAATATCGAACGAAGAGAGCGTTAGCCCTTTACCGTCTGAGCTGACCACCCAACCCTTATTGTCCCAGTCACCCAGTACAATGCGTCGTGCTGGCCTGCCGTCATCGAGCACCAGTT
>JBFHDT010000326.1:0-3121 GCA_041584575.1 Porticoccaceae bacterium | reverse complement strand
TGCAAGGTCTTTAAAATAGGCTTTGACAGTATCAGCCAGATCAACGGCAGAAACACCAAGACCCAACAGTCGCTCTGAAAGAAATTCAACCTGTAACTCTGCACCTCTATCGCCAACAGATAAGACGTCATCGACACCATCCAGACGCTCTAAGTCATCCTTCACGCCTTGTGCAATACCCTGTAGAGACTCTTCATCTGTCTGCCCGTAGATAACCAGAGTCGCAGTGGGAAAAGCTTTCGAACTAGTGATTTCGAATACATCCGGCTGTTTCACTTCCTCTGGCAGCTCATCTTGACGGGCCTGAAGTTCGCGCCGTAAATCGGCCATTCTTTTATCAAAATCGGCATCGCTGATATCATCGAACCGAATCAGAATGCTGGATACCCCTTCACGGCTGGTACTGGACACGAACTTCACATCAGCAACTCTTTTGATACCGTTTTCTAAAGGCTTGGTAATTCTGGTCGCCACATCAGGCGCAGTTGCACCTGGCCAATATGCCCAAACTTGCACCCAGTTAAAATTAATACTCGGGTCCTGTTCACGGGGAAGCTGCTGATAGGACATCCAGCCGAGAACGAGGACCAGTAAAAACGTAAGGTTGGTTAGGGTATGGTTTTGCAGAAGTTTGGCAAACATAGGCTTAGCGCCCTATTACTCGTACTGCATCCCCATCGTTAACTTTAAAACGACCATTAAGAATAATGGCGCTGTCTGTAGTTAAAGGTTTTGTAAGAGCGGCAGGCTGCCCGGCACCTGCCCCCACAAGAGGAACGAACTTTGCCCGTCCATTAATAGCGATAAAAACACCCAGGCCTTTACGTCGCACCAAAAGTTCGGCGGGTATATAAGGGGCTGGCGTCTTCCACTCGGTGCGCCCTGCACTGCCCGGATAAGCTTTTTCAGCGGTGAACTCCAGGCGCACCTCGTAACTGCGAATACGGCTTTCCATAAGTGGTAGTATGGCCCTTAACTCCAGCGGGTAGCGTTTGTCATTGGCGATAAAAGCCACGCCTTTAGCTTGCTTTAGTAGGTCAAGATCCTGCTCCTGGACTTTTGCAGAAACTTCAACATTGTCGCGATCGAGTAAGCGCAAAACGGGACTGCCAGGTATCAAGTAGTCCCCAAGATTGGCCATTTTGGAGATCACAACGGCATCAAAGGGGGCACGAATCTCGCATTTTTCTACCGCGCGTTGAGTGGCTCTCAGTGATGCTTTCAGGCCTTCAACATCGGCCGCAGAAATGGCCGCATTGGATGTGCGACGCTCGACCTCTTCGGTCGAAATATTTTTTTTCTTCGACAACTGAGTCACTTTCTTCAAGCGAGAGCGGTCAAACTTCAAAGTCGCACGCTGGGCGGTAAGCGCAGCTGTGGCCTGGGTAACCGCAATTTCATAATCCTCGCAATCCATATTGGCAACGACATCGCCTTGCTTAACACTATCGCCCACCCGCACATTAATGCCCTTGAGAATACCCTTCAGCTCGGCACTCACTCGCGTGTCATTAAGGCTAAGTGTTGTTGCCGGTGCATCGCGCACTGGGTAAAACAACACTTCAGAAAGCACTTTAATAGTTACCGGGGTCGCCTCTGCAGCATGAAGCGCAAGGGGAAGGAATAAGGTAATGAAAAAGGCTGTTCTAAAAAGGTGTGGCATCATTGCGCTAAAGTCCAAGCTATTGAGGCTGCATTTCTAAATCAGCAGGGGTGGTGCAGATAGGTTCGACATTTGATCAAATTTTGACGGGGCCCGCTCATGATTGCACCAAACTTAATTGCTGTAAGGTTTTGCGTAGAGAACGCGACGTAGCACTAGTACCAAACCCAAGCCGACCCATAAATACAGCATCGGCCTCCCCCCCCGTGAAGGCATCCAGTTCGATTCGCAGAGTATCGGCTTCGGCCAACTTATCAACACTCTCTGTAAAACCTCGCCCCTCCCGTGCGTAAGTCGAAAAAATCAGCGGTGTCATTTCAGGCTGTAATTGCAGACCAAGTTTGGTAGCAGTGAGCCAAAAGCGTTGGGTTGCCCGCCCACCCTCTAAATAGTCGGCAGTTTGCGCTTGAGGCTTATCGCTCAGAATGATGAAATGCGCTGCACAGCGCTGGGCAGGGATCAAATCGAGCTGAAGACGCGGCATTAGGGTACCAGCAAAATAACGATTAAGTATTTTCACACGAGACCAGCTCCGTAGAGCCCACTTCATCATTTTTACCGTCAAGGCATCTGCTCCCAATGCCTGGTCTGGAATACGATCAGTACTAAACTGGGCATCCCAATGGATAATTTTTTTATGAACTTCATACACTTCGGGAATAGTTAAACGGATGCCTGCAGCTCGCCAGAGTAACCGTGTTATTTGCCTCTTTCCCTTTCTGCCCTCAATCCATACTAGCCGATAACCTGGCCCCACGGCATCTTCCAACGCTTGTTTATGTCTTGCTAGTAAGGGGCGCGTCGATAAAGCCCGACGTTGTACGCTTCGGGTCTTGATATAGGGTAGTAGTGGCGGTGTTTCGATGGATTGTTCTTGCGCTGTCAACTGGACATCAATAATAGGGGCGCTCTCAGCCACAGGGTCTTGCAGTGTAAAACTGGCTTCAAACCCTTCGTTCTTTGCGGCAATGGCAATATTTTCTAGCAATGTGCCGACCGCCGTTTGACTGGCACGGCCCGCCAAATCGTAGACGCACCAGTCACGGGTATCGCGGGTGTGTACAACAAAAGAGTTATCACTGAGTATTTCAAACTGCCAGGGTTGGGTATTGTCACCGCTCGGTGCCCAGCGGGCGTAGTCGAGTATTCTATCGATAGCCGTTGCCGGTCGACTTTGGTGAGTCTCTGGGCTCACCGCTAATGTTGCGGAAAGACGTTTGCGGGCAATCTTCAAACCCAAACGCTGAAGAGGGTTGTTGTTACCCATAGGACGCCAGGTTTTGGCCATTTTATTTCGGTAAGCATCGAAATGAAGCCCTTGAGGGGCCGCTGGTACATCGCCGCGATTTAGGAGAATCTTTAGTGCATGAGTGCCAGCCATACCCGCACAAAGCTCGCAAGCCATTGGCGTCGATGGTCCCTTGTGGGCATTGAGATCGAGGCGTGTGTCGTCAACTA
>JBFHDT010000325.1:0-3125 GCA_041584575.1 Porticoccaceae bacterium | reverse complement strand
ACGAAAGTGGTTTGCCCATTATTGCCATACCCACCACCGCCGGCACCGGCTCTGAAGTCACGAAAGTTACGGTCATTACCGATAAAGCCAGTGATGAAAAAATGCTGATTATGGGCCTGGGCTGCCTGCCCGCAGCGGCCATTGTCGACTACGAACTGACCTATAGTGTGCCCTACCGCACCACCGCCGACACCGGCATCGACAGCTTGACCCACGCCATCGAGGCCTACGTCAGCGTCAAGCACAACCCTTACACCGACACCCTCGCCTTATCAGCCATGGGCCTGATAGCCCGCAATATTCGCAATGCCTGTAACGAGCCCGACAATAAGGCTGCCCGCGAGGCCATGATGCTAGCTGCCACACAAGCCGGCATGGCGTTCTCCAATGCCTCTGTCTGCCTGGTACACGGCATGAGCCGCCCCATTGGCGCTTTCTTTCATGTTGCCCACGGGCTTAGCAATGCCATGCTATTACCCCTTGTCACCGCTTATTCCGCCGAGGCTGCAATGGAGCGCTATGCAGAGTGTGCTCACGCCATGGGGTTAGTGAAACCTGGCAGTGACAGCGCAGTAGCGGTCAAACGGCTGCTCGCTGAATTGCATCAACTCAATATCGATTTAAAAGTACCATCGCCAAAAGAGTACGGCATTGATAAAGAGAAATATTTTTCGCTGTTAAACACCATGGCTGAACAGGCGTTAGCCTCGGGCTCGCCAAACAATAACCCACGCATACCTACCGTGGAAGAAATGGCAGCGCTTTATGCACAAGCGTGGGAGTCTTAACCCTAAAAGCTCCTGCACCTAAGCTAAGCTCCTGTTAGCTTCTAAAAACTGGTCTCATTAAGCACCGCCACCACAGCCACACCCGCGCCACTGGGCCAGATCATCGAGCTCAGCTAGCTCTTCCGCTGGGCTCAAACCTTTTTCATAAGCGGCGAGATGGGCTTCTGGTTCTGCCGATACCAGCCACGCGGTGCCACAATTTAGCGCTAATTGTTGTAGTTCTTTATGCCAGGCTAAAACCTCAGGCGAACACATTAACTGTCACCTCATCACAACGCGCAGAAACCCTGAAAAAAAGGGCGGGATATTAATCATAATCGTCTCTTTTCATGCCGCTTCTTGTCATTACGGCATTTTGCTAAAGGTTTGGGAGTGACGTAAGCGCTTGCAGTTTAACGGATGCTTTACATTGGAAACAATCACATACAGACAGAACCCCAATAATCCACAATGGCACCACTAGTATGCCCTGAAAAGCAATGATAGCTATAAACCTCATACAATTACCTGGAAGTAAAATAATCAAAACTGGCACTTCGTTGAGCTCTGGTGCAACATATCTCTGCAAATATATTATTAAGAATAACTATTAATAAAAAAGGGACATCTTATGAAAATCAATTCAGTATTAGGCCCAATCGATGTTGAAAGCCTGGGGTCAACCTTAATACACGAGCATCTGGGTATAGGTTGGACGGGGTGGGAACTGGACAACCAGGATTTTGATCGCAAAAAGGCCTGCACCAAAGCCGTCGATAAATTGAAAGAATTGTATGATTTGGGTATCCGTAGTTTTGTCGACCCCTGCCCTATGGAGTTGGGTCGCGATCCTGAATTTGCCGCCGAAGTCTCCGAAAAATCGGGTATACAAATCGTCATCGCCACCGGCTTATACAACGATGCACTGGGTATCCCCCCTCACTTTCGTTTGATGGATGTTGACGGCATCGCCCAACACTACGTGCATGAAATTGAAGAGGGCATCGGCAAAACAGGCATTAAGCCCGGCATCATCAAAACGGCCGTTGGTGGCATTCACGGCGTTACAGAAGCGGGACGCGGTATTCAGGAAACTGAAATCAAATGTTTACGCGCCGCAGCACGCACCAGTAACGCAACCGGCACCCCTATTCTCTGTCACAACGATGAAATGGAACCGCTAGGGCGTGAAACCCTCGATATTTTCGAAGAGGAAAAGGTCGATTTTAACAAGGTGCTCATTGGCCACGCCTGTGGGGTTGGCGACATGCGCTATTATTTTGACATTCTCGAGCGTGGCGCATGGTTGGGCTTCGACCGCTTTGGTATTGAATCCATCGCCTCAGACAAGCTACGACTGGCCTCCCTGCTTGGCCTACTTGGCGTTGGTTACGACCGCATTATGCTATCGCACGACTCCATACAGTGTTGGCGTGGCCGTGATACCGGCGCATTAGATGGCATGATTGCCTCGTCACCCAACTGGGACACCACCCATATTTCACGCAATATACTGCCCGCCATGCGCGAAGCGGGTGTCAGCGAAGAAAAAATAAATACCTTAATGGTCAAAAACCCTTGCTGCTATTTTAAAAAATAAAATTCTTTCTAGCGCGACAGGACTACTGAATAGAATTCGGTAGTCCTGTCGTCACTATCACAAAAATAAAATCATGCGAAATTTACAAAGGGTTGGCCTATGCTCTTGATAACCCCTACGTAGATCAAGCGATCGCTTGAGACGCATGACTCAATGGCAAATTCGATACGCTTATTATCGGTGACGGCTGACTATATTGCTACACACTTGGTCATTTTCACAACGTCGACTGGCGAGCAAAGCCATTCTTTATAGCGCTCAAACACCTGTGCGGTATAAGGTTTTTGATAATGCTGCTCTAAAGCAGACTCATCTACCCACTCCTCATACAGGTAAAGGCTTTTCTCAGCGTTATTTTCGTGCAGTACAAACTGGCGGCAACCAGGCTCTTCTCGTGTTTGCTGCAAAATACTGAGAATTGCATGCTTTGCGTCTTCGAAATATTCATCTTTTGGAGAAATTCGTGCAAATACAAATAAGCTGTTTTTAGACATTGATATTTCCTTGTGAAAGTAAAACAGACACGCGATAAAGCATAGCGCTATGGTTTGCGGCAGTTGTGGAGGGGCTAAGCGAAGGCAAACCACCCGACAACCGCTAATAATTAGCAGATGAACTTAGCCATCGCACGGCTCTGCACACCTTCTTCAATCTATAAACCAACTTTGACACCGGCCCGTCTCTGCCTTGGACGAAGACCATGATGGTAAAACATCAGCATCTGGCCCCTGTAAACCCCAATAACGCGAGCAACATGT